>DAOWOG010000009.1 GCA_030642185.1 Helicobacteraceae bacterium
AGGGCACCTCTAAAAACCCTAGTCAGTCTCAGAGGGAAGAAGAAGTATGAGATTTGTCTTTTCTTTCTTTGATACCTAGCCGTAGCTAAGTTGATAAGAAAAAAAGGCGAAGATCGTGCTTCTTCTTCCCTCCCTTCGGGCGATAGAGAGAAACACATACTCTGCGTTGGTACTTTTCACCTTAGCTATGGCTAGGCTTTCAAAGTACCGTCTTGATTATGAATTTCTCTCTATCGCTGAGACTAACTAGGGTTTTTAGAGGTGCCCATAAGGTGATTTAAACAGATGGAAGAGATTAAACTGACGCAATATAGTCACGGTGCGGGCTGCGGCTGCAAAATTTCGCCGAAACTGCTTGAAAATATTTTAGAAAGTTCCCGTGAGGTGATTGAATATCCTGAACTGCTCGTCGGCAATGCCACTAACGATGATGCGGCGGCGTTTGACCTTGGCAACGGGACTTCGGTACTCAGCACAACAGATTTTTTCATGCCCATCGTTGATGATCCTTTCACTTTTGGCCGTATCGCCGCTACAAATGCGATCAGTGATATTTACGCAATGGGCGGCAAACCGCTGATGGGTATTTCGATCTTTGGCTGGCCGATCGACAAACTTGATGCCACAGTGGCACAGCAGGTGATCGAGGGCGGCCGTGCTGTCTGTGAAGATGCAGGCATTCCTTTAGCAGGAGGTCACAGTATTGATTCGCCGGAACCCATTTTTGGGCTGGCCGTGACCGGCCTGGCAGAAAATAAAAATATCAAACGTAATGACAGTGCTGAAGCCGGGTGTTCACTTTTTTTGACGAAGCCGCTTGGTATCGGTATCTTAACGACAGCACAAAAACAGAAGAAAATCGCTGAGGGAGATATCGATGTGGCTGTGGAGGCGATGTGTACGCTTAACAAGATCGGTGCAGAGATCTCCAGGCTTGACGGGGTGACGGCATTGACAGATGTGACGGGTTTTGGGCTGCTGGGCCATCTCAGCGAAATTTGTGAAGGAAGCAACATCAGTGCTGTTGTCCATTTTGACGATGTACCAATTTTGCCAAATGTTAAAAAATATCTTGCCATGGAGTGTATCCCCGGCGGTACCAGGAACAATTTTAAAAGTTATGGACATAAGATCAGCCCAATGAAGCCGGAGGTACAGCATATCCTCTGCGATGCCCAAACCTCCGGCGGTCTGCTCTGTGTCGTACGTCAAGAGACGGTCAATGAATTTTTAGCCATTACTGAAGCGGCGGGGCTCGATCTTTTAGCGATTGGCGAAACAGTGGAGCGTGGCAAGTATCTGGTGGATGTTGTTTGATATGCATTTGCCGTTAACCGATGATTTTCGCTCGATTGTCCTGCAAAAGAGGCCGCTGATCGATGTCAGAGCTGCGGTTGAGTATGAAAAAGGCTCTTTCCCTGATACGGTCAATTTTCCGCTGCTTGATGACGAAGAGCGACGCCTTGTGGGTATCCGCTATAAAGAGTCCGGGAATGCGGCCGCTGTGGAGTTTGGCAGGCAGCTGATCAGTGGAGAGATCAAGGCCGAACGTGTTGATGCATGGAAGGCTTTTGTTGAAACGCATCCCGATGCGTATCTTTACTGTTTTCGCGGCGGACAGCGTTCAAAGATCAGCCAGATGTGGCTCTCTGAAGCTGGGATTACGATCCCACGTCTGAAAGGCGGTTATAAAGCGTTTCGAAATTTTCTTATAAGCGAATCTGAACGTATCAGTGCCGCTTGCGACACCTTGATCATCGGCGGACGTACGGGTTCGGGTAAAACATTACTGTTAAAGCATCTTGAAAATGCCATCGACCTTGAGGGCATTGCAAACCACCGCGGTTCCTCTTTTGGCCGTCTCATTACGCCCCAGCCGCCGCAAATTGATTTTGAAGACCTGCTGGCATATGGGCTGATCCGTCATGAGGCTTCCGGTCACCGCCATCTGGTCATCGAACATGAAAGTCATAATATCGGCAGGGTATATATCCCCAAGCCGATCTTTGATAACCTTCAAAAAGCACGACTGGTAGTTTTGGAGACATCGCTTGAAGAGCGGACGCAGATCACTTTTGATGAGTATGTAACAGCTGCATTGGTGAATTATAAAAATACATTTTTCGATGCGGGAGAGAAGCAGTGGTTTGACGATCTAAATTCAGGGCTGGAGCGTATCAGCAAACGGCTGGGAAGTGAGCGCTATCTGCACATTAAGAGTATTCTGGCTGATGGTTATGCTGAACAGTTAAATAGTGGTGACACCGACGGCCATAAGATATGGATTGAGTTGCTGCTGCGCGACTACTATGATCCGATGTATGACTATCAGTTGAAAAAAAGTCTGATTCCGGTCATCTTTCGCGGCAATGCTGAAGAGGTACGCTCCTTTATCCGTTCTCAAGAGGATTGAGGTGGGAGGGGGTGTATCTTCTTCAAAGCACTTGTTTAGCCATTATTACTTTTTAGTATAAAGATCGCTGCTCGGATGGTTTGGTTTGTTTACCCCGGACTCTTTTATCTCTTTTTTATCGTAATGAACAGTATCTTCAGCTTGAAGCAGTGTTGCGATCAGGGCGATTGATAGTAGAATTGTTTTCATTTTTTACTTTTTTTAATGATTTTGAGAATAATAACCAAAAAGTAAAATAGGAGTGGTTGACCTATATCAATAAATCAGATAAATATTGTCCTATTTAAGAAAAAAGCTGTTTTTAGAGGTGCCCTTCACACTAAATCCACATTTTTTAGCACTATAATACAACTAAGAAAGAAAGATACGGAGCCCAAGCGCTCTGCATGAAGCGTGTCTGACTTTCGTCTATGCACTCCTAAAAGATTCAAAGCCAGGTTATATCTGTCATTCACTTCTTCTGATATAACCAAATTACCGTTCTTAATCTGCGTATAAAAATTTTAAAAATACTCGATATCGTGAATAATATAAATACTATGATATTTCAAATATCCATAAAATATATAATACTAAACATCATAGTATTTATGATATACTTTATTCCTTAAGCAAAAGGAAGTGTTATGAATGCTGTTGAGGCCTGGGCATGGAATGAGAAAGTCGGCAGGATTGTACAAGAGGGTAACGCACTCTTCTTTGAATTGACCGGTGAACGCTATAAGCGTATATCCCCATTTCTTTTTCAAGATACGCTTTTTGTAAAAAGAACTATTTCCGGCAATAATGAGATCAGCGAGATTGGTCCGATAGCGGATGCAATGCCCGGTGGATACGGTTCAGGATATTTAAGCAGGTTTTTTACCGATGAGTTTGGCCGAAAACCATCAGTGGTTGACACGTTATCCTTTGTCGGCAGGCATGGTCTCGGCGCCCTTGAATTTAGACCGGAGAGTATGGAATCCGGTGTCGATGCCGAGTTGTATCTTTCGCTTGAGCAGATGAAAGCGCAAAGTCGAAGGATCTATGAAGGCGAGCATGCGCTTGAGCTGGCCAAACTGATCGCTGTTTCCAATAGTGCGGCTGGCGGTGCGAAAGCAAAGGCGGTCGTGGGCTTTAATCCTGATAACAGAAAGATCCATATTGCCCAAAAACATGATGACGAACCGGAGGGGTTTAAGAAGTGTATTGTCAAGTTTAATCCGAAGCGCGGTACGCAAAGGAAAGAGTACAACAATGAGATAAAGGCAGAGTATCTCTATACTCTTATTGCCAAAGAAGCGGGTGTGATCATGAGTGATGCGTGGCTGCTGGAAGAGGGGGGCGTAAACTACTTTGTCACAGAGCGGTTTGATGTCAGTCCGGAGGGCGAGCGCCTCCATATGCACTCTCTTGCCGGACTGTTTGGTCATGATGCCTCATCGTTTACGATGGGGTACGAATCTCTTTTTAGAGCAGGTTTGGCACTGTCCGTACCGCAAGCAGACAAGGAGCAGATGTTTAAGACAATGGTGTTTAACCTTGTCTTTTCGAATCGTGACGATCACTCACGGAATTTTTCATTCTTGATGGACAAGCAGGGGTCATGGCGTTATGCTCCCGCCTACGATTTGACCTTTTCGGTGCACAACTATGGTGCCAATATGCACCAGTTGACGATTAACAAGAAACCGGCGCATCTGGTACGGGGAATCGGTATCAAGAAGATTGCCAAGATCTGCGGTGTAACTGATCCGCTGGAGATAGTCGCAGAGATGATTAAAATAAAACATGAGAGACTGCATGAGCTTGTCAGAGAACAGGACCTTCCATCAACGTTTGCAGATGAAGTGATCGCCGCTACTGCTGATATCGACAAAACATTCAGACGATAAAAAGGAGTAAGCGTTGACACAACAAGAACTGCTGTTATACACAGAAGAAGAGATCACACAGGAACTTGCAGAAGTAGCTATTAAACGCCGTAAGCGTCTGAAGATGTCACAGGCCGCGTTTGCCGAAAAAGCAGGTCTTTCTATGTCTACATACCGAAAGTTTGAGCAAAGCGGAAAAATATCACTGGAAAGCTATTTAAAAGTGCTCCGTCATCTGGGTCTTCTCAAAACCGTTGTCGAACTTCTTGATGCGGAGAGTATTGAAAATATCGGTGCAGAGGCGTATTTAGCTGCAAACTCAAAGAATATGGTGTAGCCTATTTCAAGATTAAAAATGAAGTTTGTGGATGGTGATCCTTACTGGACTTGAACCAGTGACATCTACCTTGTCGAGGTAGCGCTCTACCAACTGAGCTAAAGGACCTTCATTATTTAAGAGGTGCAATGATAGAGTTATATGACTTAAAATAGAATTATATAACTTTATTTTTGCACATTTTTGGTCGTAAATTTAAAATCAGCAGCCAGACGACAGCCACATCGATCATGACATCGGCGAAATTGAAAACGGCAAAATCAAATCCGCAGTGCCAGTAGACCATATCGACCACACCGCCGTGGATGAAGCGGTCATACACATTCGAGAGCCCGGCACCGATCAATATACCGGCAGGGATGGCGTAACAGGCTTTACGAAGATAAAGTATATAGGCCAGTACTCCTGTAATAAGAACCAGTTGTATCCATTTTAACCACTCTGCCAAAAAGGCAAACATGGAAAAGGCAACCCCTCTGTTATAGACAAGGATCAGATCAATGCACTCTCCATAGTAGCGGTAGCCTTCCAAAAAGAGGGTCTTGATGTTTTGATCGATAATAAAAATACCGATCAATGACAGAAAAAGTGCCAGCAGAGCTTTAGCCATTGAGCTCTTTCTTCAACAGTGTTTCCAGTGTTGTCATTGCGTTCATCATCGCCTTGGAATCTTTGGCTTCCAGCAGGATGCGAAGTTTGTTTTCTGTACCCGAGTAGCGGATCAGGTGACGGATATGTTGTTCATCAAGACTTTTTAGCTGTTCTGCGAGTCCCTTGATCTTGTCAAGCGGTTTCTTCTCGCTGATGTTGAGATTGACCAGTATTTGAGGATAAAGTGTAAACGGACGCAGTGCCTGACTGGCTTTTTTGCTGCTTGTCAGGACAAGGGCGAGGGTCTGCAATGCGGTCGCCAGACCGTCCCCAGTTTTGGCATAATCGTGCATGATAACATGCCCGCTCTGTTCACCGCCGAAATTGATACCTTCTTTTTTCATGATCTCCAGCACATATTTGTCGCCGACATTGGCGCGATAGAGTTTCAGACCGTTTTTCTCCATAACATCTTCGAGCCCCTGGTTGCTCATGACCGTTGCGACAATGCCGTTGCCTTTAAGCTGCCCGGTTTTTTTCAGATGAAGGCCCAGTGCTCCCAGCAGCTGATCACCGTCAACTACTTCACCTTCTTCGTCAACGACCACCAGCCGGTCTGCATCACCATCAAGTGCAAAACCGATGTCGGCACGGTACTCTCTAACGGCGTTCATGACATCTTTGGGATGTAATGCTCCGCAATCCTCATTAATGTTATAGCCGTTTGGTTTGTCGTGCAGTACAATCACTTCGGCTCCGAGCTCTTCAAGAACAGTCGGTCCGACAATATAGCCGGCACCGTTAGCTGTATCCAAAACGATACGAATGCCCTGTAGATTTAGATCATTTGAAAATGAGTTTTTCAATTGAACAATATAGCGGCCGACAACGTCATCGATACGTTTGGCCGATCCGATCGCTTTATCGGTTGCATGCTCTTCAGAGATCAACCCTTCATGGTTATGGACGATCGCTTCGATGGCTGCTTCAGCCTCTTCAGAGAGTTTATTGCCGTGTGCGTCAAAAAACTTGATCCCGTTGTCTCCATAAGGGTTATGGCTTGCCGAAATCATAATTCCGGCATCGCAGCGCATATTCTCCGTTAAAAAGGCGATGGCCGGTGTCGGCATGGGCCCGATCTGAATGACATCATATCCGACGGCTGTCAGACCGCTGACAATCGCTGTCTCGATCATATATCCGCTGCGCCTCGTATCTTTTCCGACCAGAATTTTTTTGGTGACGGCACCTTTTTTAAAATAGACACCTGCTGCCATGGCAACACGCATCGCAAGTTCTGCATGCAGGAATTTTCCTGCCTTTCCACGGACACCGTCTGTTCCAAATAATTTCACATAGACTCCTTTTCTAGTAGTGTATTGGTTGTATGGATAAATTTTAACTTAAATTTAATTATCTTTAAGGTAGTATTCTACCCTAAAAAAATTATGAGAAGGATTAATGCCATGGCAAATCACAAGTCAGCATTGAAACGTATCCGCCAAACGGAAAAACGTACGGAACGTAACCGATTCTACCGAACGCGTCTTAAAAATATTGTTAAAGCAGTACGCACATCAATTGATGCAGGAAACAAAGAAGAGGCAGAAGCAGCATTCAAAGTTGCAAATCAGCAGATTCACAAGTTTGTAAGCAAAGGCTTATTGAAAAAAGAGACTGCAGCACGTAAAGTAAGCCGCCTCCACCAAGCTGTTAATGCACTGTAAGGTTTCGCCTTACACCTTCTATGTTAGCAGATAAACTCAACCCATTTATTGAGCGCTACAATGAACTGAGCAACCTGCTCAGTTCTCCTGAAATCACTTCTGATATTAAAAAGATGACAGAACTCTCCAAAGAGCAGTCGTCACTTTTGACACTTGTTGAAAAAGCGACTGAGTATCAGGATATACTTCAGGACATTGAAGACAATAAAGCGATGCTTTCTGATCCTGAGTTGGGAGAACTGGCCAAAGAAGAGCTCAAAGAGCTCGAACCGCAAGTCCCTCTTTTAGAAGATGAGATCAAGAAACTGCTTATCCCGACTGATCCCAATGATGAACGCAATATCATTGTTGAGATGCGCGCGGGTACAGGAGGAGATGAAGCAGCGATTTTTGTCGGTGATCTCTTTGCTGCCTACACCCGTTATGCAGATCTCAAAGGCTGGAAAATTGAACTCATGAGTTCAAGTCCGTCTGATGCAGGCGGTTATAAAGAGATTATTGCCCTGATCAAAGGCGAAAAAGTCTATAGCCGTTTGAAATTTGAAGGCGGAACCCATCGTGTTCAGCGTGTTCCGGCCACTGAGTCTCAGGGACGGGTCCATACCTCGGCCATTACGGTTGCTGTGATGCCTGAAGTGGATGATGTTGAAGTACAGATCGATCCGAATGATCTGAAAATCGATGTGATGCGCTCCTCAGGCTGTGGAGGACAGTCCGTTAATACAACCGACTCCGCCGTACGTATCACCCACTTGCCTACCGGTATGGTGGTGACCAATCAGGATCAAAAGTCTCAGCACAAAAATAAAGACAAGGCGATGAAAGTCCTAAAAGCCCGTCTCTATGATCTTGAGATGCAAGAAGCGATGGATAAAGAAGGGGCAGCGCGTAAAGACCAGGTCGGTACAGGTGACCGAAGCGGCCGTATCCGTACCTATAACTACCCGCAAAACCGAATTTCAGATCACCGTATTACCCTGACACTCTATCGTCTCAACGAGATAATGACGGGCGGCCTTTTTGATGAGGTTGTCGATCCGTTGATCACCGATAGCCAGGTCAAAAGCATGGAAAATGCCGGACTGTCGTAAAGCAGTCTCTCCCTCCAACGGACACCTCTCAATAGAAAATATTTGTTAACTGAGCAATTCTTTTAGAATTGCCATGTGGTTGTAAAGGTGGCTTTGACTTCGCCTTTAAACGTGATCGTTTCATCTTCGAGACCAAAGTAGAGGGTCTCACCGCTTTTAGGAAAAATCCGTGTATGTTCGGCATTACCCAACTCTTTGTTGGCCCGGTAGAAGGCGGCGGCCATGCCGGTTCCACAGGCGAGGGTCTCATCTTCGACACCGCGTTCATAGGTACGCACACGCAGGGTTCCGTCAGGATTGACGGCAGCGATATTGACATTGGCATTATAGGTGTTGCGAAGTTTTCTGGCCTCTTCAATATCAAAGTGGTCAATATCAGCATCGAAAGTAACAAGATGCGGTACGCCGGTATCGATCAGCCACCATATTTTGCCGTTATGCTCGATGGATCGTTCCAAAATATGCGGCGGCGTCAGGTCGCTTTGGACCATAGTGCCTTCAACATTGGCTCCGATCACACCGGCCAGGGTCAAAAACTGCATCTGCGCCGGTGCCAAACCGTTGATGAAAGCGTAGTGGGCACACGCACGGCTGCCATTCCCGCACATCTCGGCAGTTGAGCCGTCTGCATTATAGAACTGCCACTCAAAATCATACTCCGGATGCGGCAGCAGTACGATCAGCCCATCGGCACCGATACCATTCTGTCGGTCGCAGAGTGTTCTCGCCAATTCAGAGCGATCTTTTTTGATAAAACTGTGAAACAGTACAAAATCATTACCGCTGGCACTGTATTTGGCAATCATCATCATTGAACCCTTGAGTAAGTATGATGATATATTAGCATAGGTTTGAATGTTCTTGGAATTCAGCGGCCATACAGTATTTTGATTTTATCTACAAAGTCTTCACATTCGGCCTGCAGATGTTTAAGATTTTTGCTATTGTCAATTACCCAGGTCGCCTGGCGCTTTTTCTCTTCGATATCCATCTGTGACGCTATTCGCCGCAGGGACTCCTCTTCGGAGTAGCCGTTTCGTTTTATAAAACGTTCCAGCTGGATCTCTTTTGGCGTATAGACGACGACGGAATCTTTAATATCATAGGCACTGTTTTCAAAAAAGAGCGGAATATCGATCAGATAGGGGAACTTGAATCTGTCCTGCTTTTCGCTTTCTGCTTCAATGGCATTTCGGATCAGTGGATGAAGGAAGGATTCAAGTTTTGTTTTGGCAGCGTGATCGGAAAAAACAAGGCTTCCAAGTTTGACACGGTCGACTTTGCCATTTTTAACAAACTTTTTTCCAAACTGCTCTTCAACCCATGCCAGATTGGCATCAAGCAGTTTATGCGCAATTGCATCGGCGTCGATGACCCGCAGACCGCCAAGCCCCAGCAGGGAAGCCACGGTACTTTTACCGGTGGCAATTCCCCCGGTCAATGCGATTGCATATTTAAAGGCCATCAGTTGCGGATAATGCCAAGATACTGTTTGCGGATGTAATTTGGCATTGCAAATACTGCCGGATGGATATCGCAGTTGTAATACTGCTGCCCTTCAAGAAGGTCGCTGCGCTGCAGGATAATATCTGCCGTCGGATGGTACTCTTTGGATGCCAGGAGCAGGGTCTCTCCAGTCTCAGCATTATAGGGCATGATAATCTTGAAATAGTTGCCCAGGATCTGCATTAATGTAGTGTTCGCATCTGTATCATCAAGTGAAGGATGCTTCATAACGATCAGGCCGTCATCTTTCAAAATACGGTTGCAATGCGCTGCAGATGCTGCATCAAGATCTGCTTCGCACAAGATGACATCTGCACTTGCATCTGCAGTACCACGGACACTTTCGAGTACATTGGAAGCAGAAACGACGGTAACGTCAACACCGTTGTATCGATCAAGCTCATCGGTTAAAAGATCAGCATTGTCACTGATAACAAGGATATTTGTCGGCTCTTTGTGAGTACACATCGGCACATGTACCATCATTTCAGGATAGATAAATGATTTCATAGTGGGGAATACCTTACTTGATTTAATTGACGCGATTTTAGCATATTTGCATTAAGGGCACCTCTAATAACAGGTTATACTCTCAGCTTTAAGAGATTATTTTCTATTAAGGCAGATTTTTGCAGAACTAACTGGTTAATTTAAAAAAGTCTAACGAAGATAGGGATAAATCTCTTATAGCCCAAAGGGTAGGCTTACAAGAGGCAATCTTCAAAAAAATATTTCCTTGAATTAGCTATGGCTAGTCCTTTGAAAATATTTTGTCAAATCTTACCTTTTGTAAACCTACTGAGAGAATAAACTGTTATTAGAGGTGCCCTTAAGCGCACCTCTAAAAATAGGTTTTGCATTCAGCTTTAAGAGATGTCTTTAAAATTTATGATTTTTTTACACTAAGTGACGCTTGGATGGTATGGAAAAAAAGTTTATATGTATAATTCTTTCAAATAATGACATTGGAGAAATTAACATCATGGTAAATAAAATAAAAAGAACATGCAGACCTGTCCGTATTATCATGGGCAGTGTGTTGATCGGGTATGGTGTCTACAGCGGCAATGCATGGTTCTATCTGGGTGTTGTTCCTCTGATTGCCGGACTTGTCGACTTCTGCCCTCTGTGTACAATCACCAAAGAGTGTGACGTTCAATAGAGATAGGGTAAATGACAAGTTACTTTAGTGTGGTTCATCTGCACGTGAGCTCCCTGCTGAAGGGAACTTAGCGTTAGCGTAGTCAAACGGACTTGTTCGTTTGGCGTTTTTAATTTATCATACGGCTTTAACAGTTTCATAACGTCCGTTTTGTTATACTTTCGCACATATTGATGGCCTTGTAAAGGGCCTGATTGGAGCCAAAATGAGTCAGATCAGCTATAAAGATGCCGGTGTCGATATTGATGCGGGAAACAGTTTTGTTGAAAACATTAAGCCTTTGGTCAAATCTACAAAAATTCCGGGTGTCCTTGGCGGGATCGGTTCGTTCGCCGGCGCCTTTGAGCTGCCTACAGGTTATAAAGAGCCGGTAATACTGGCTGCGACGGATGGTGTTGGAACAAAGCTTAAACTGGCGATCGACTCGGGTATCCACAATACAGTCGGAATCGATCTGGTCGCCATGTGTGTCAATGATCTGATCTGCAACAACGGTACCCCCTCATTTTTTCTTGATTACTATGCGACAGGAAAGTTGGAGGTCGATGTTGCCACAGCGGTCGTCAGCGGGATTGCCGAGGGATGTATTCAGGCTGAGTGTGCCCTGATCGGCGGTGAGACGGCAGAGATGCCGGGAATGTACAGTGCAGATGATTATGATCTTGCCGGTTTTGCAGTCGGTGTAGCGGAAAAAAGCGAACTTGATACTGTCAGCAACGTTCGTGCCGGCGATAAATTGATTGCGCTGCCGAGTTCGGGACTGCACTCTAACGGCTTCTCCCTGGCTCGCAAGGTCTTGTTTGACACAATGAATCTGAACTTTGATGAGGTGTTTGAAGGCAAAGCCCTTATTGACACTCTGTTGACGCCGACGCGAATCTATGTCAAAACCTACAAAGCGCTGAAGCCGAACATCCAGGCGATGGCGCACATTACCGGCGGCGGTTTGATTGAAAATCTTCCGAGGGTATTGCCGGACAATCTTCGTGCGGTCATAACAAAAAGCAGTATCCGTACTCTGCCGATTTTCGATTTGATCAGCAAGCATGTTGCAGAGGATGAAATGTACCGTGCTTTCAATATGGGTGTGGGGATGGTATTGGTAGTCCGTCCGGACGATGTCAATGCTGTACTTGCAGGTTCTGACGGCTACCTGATCGGTGAAATCGAAGCGGGTGCAAAAGAGGCGGTGTTGGTTTAGCGATGCCTTTCTTACGGTTGACGACCATACTTCTTTTAGCAGCACCGGGCCTTTATGCTCAGGAATCGTTTGCTGTGATGGCAATGAGTGCCACTCTGTTTATACTTCTGCTGCTGTTAGCCGTGAGCATTGCTTACCGACTCAAACAGTTGGCGACTGATATCTTGATCTACCAAAATCTTTTTGCTGATGCACCTGCTGCTTTGATCCGGATCGACAGACATGACAAAATAGATGCCGTAAATCATGATATGCAGGCGCTTCTGGGCATGTCTGCGCCGGAGTTGATCGGGCAGGTCTGGTATGAACGGCTTTTTGCGTCTGAGAGTTCGGTGCAGGTACGCCATCTTCTCTATAAGCAGCAGAAGAAAAATGCCACTTTCTCTTTTGAAAGCAGTTTCTACAGACCTGACAGGCAGACGATACGGATACAGTGGAAAATCCGAAGAATTGTCAAAAAGCCGTCAGGCTATCTTATCAGTGCCAATGAGATTAACGGGGATTTTTAGAGGTACTTTTATAAAAGATCATCGTATCTGTATTCATTGGGATAGATATAAAGTTTTCTGTTGTGTACATGAAAGCGTGTGGAATCTTCCAGAAAAGCGTTTTGACAACGCGTATAGATTTTTTTACGCTCTTTTTTACTGTAGCCTTTGTCGACCAGATAGTTATTGAGAAGTACTTTGATACTCTCCTCTTTAATCTCAGCCTCTACACTCTCCTCGTCTACAACAATTTCGGGAGTTTGTCCGACATGCTGTTCAAGTGCAGTGGCGATCAGATCGCGTGTTGAATTGTTCAAAAAAGCCATATACTGCTGCAGCTGTTCATCTTTTTTGGCGTTGGCTTCTTTAATGGTGTTGACTGATTCATTTTGACACTGTTCAAGTTTTTCCTGAAGCTGTGCGATCTGCTGTTTCTGATCGGCGACAACTTCATAGAGGTATTCTAACAGTGCATTGTTCTCATGACGGGGTTCTGCTTTTTGTTCAGATGGCTTTTGAGGAGCCGCCTGATCTGGAGCAGCAGGACGACTGCTCACCTCTGCAAGATCATCAATATCAATGAAAGTACGGCCATGTTTTTTAATGGATTTTAGCTCTCCGGCCTGAATCAGTGCATAGATGTACTTTGTTGAAAAACTAAATTTAGCAGCTGCCTCATTGACTGTTAGCAATTCACCCATCCGTCTTCATCCTCTTGGAGGTGCCCTCATTACTGCGACCGTAAAGCCTGGTAATCATCAAGAGATCCTCAGCAAGCGGTGAAGTCAAGGCATCGGTACTGTATCGCCATTGCCAGTTTCCGCTGGCAGTTCCAGGCTGATTCATACAGGCTTCACTGCCCAGACCAAGCAGGTCCTGCATTGGAAAAATAGCCAGAT
>DAOWOG010000040.1 GCA_030642185.1 Helicobacteraceae bacterium
ATCTTCATAGCCTCAAGTTCACTGCGCAGGGCAGCTGCCTGTGCACGTACCTGTTCGGTACCGTAAAAGATCTGATCTTAATTGCTTTGGGAGATACTGTTGCGTTCAAACAGCACTTTCATCCGCTCCAAGTCACGCTCCTGACGAGTCAAATCCGCTTCAAGCGCTTTGATTGCCGAGGCTTTTGCCCCGATATTTGCCTGCAGGACTTTACTGTCGAGACGCACAAGTGTGTCCCCTTTTCCAACCTTCTGCCCTTCACTGAATTCGAGGCTGCTGACAACCCCTTCAAACTCTGATGCCAGCTTAGTCTGCTTGTCGTAATAGAGTGTACCGACATAGATTTGAAGTGGATTCACCACTCCTTTCGTCACCGGAGCCGTAACGACAAGAGAGGGACGAGGGGCAGCTCGTTCGGCAGCCAACATCAACGGAACTGCACTCAGCAGCAGTAGGTGAATGATACGTTTCATGGGGGTTCCTTTTTTGCAACTGATTCGTCAGTCCAATCATGACAGATAAATTTATCGAATGTCAAGCATATTTAAAAAACGGTAATAAGCCTTTTGACATCTGACTGAAACGACGCCAGCGCTTCGGCAGATGCCTTTGCAGTTATATCAATGTACTCAGCCTCAAACTGCTTGTTAATCTCACTGATGCCGGACTGTTTCAGTGCATACTCCACCTGAGAGAGATAAGCGTATTTGACATGAAAATGGAGTGACTCCAACTTGACATACATCACCGGCTGCGCTTCATCCAAAACCTGATTGAGTGCATCCGAATAGGCTCTGACCAGTCCGCCGGTCCCCAGCTTCGTCCCGCCAAAATAGCGTACGGTAATGACAGCCGTGTTGATCAGTTCGTGACCCTGAAGGACGGCGAGTGTCGGCTTGCCGGATGTCCCTTTCGGCTCTCCGTCGTCACTGCTTCCCTCAACGATCTGATCATATGCATTCAGGTAGCGAAATGCCGTCACAAAATGGCGTGCTTTCGGATGTTCGGATTTCAATTCGGCAAGCACCGTATCAAACTGGGCAAACGACATGATATGGGCAATGAATTTGGATTGTTTGACTTCAAGTGTCCGGCTGATATGTTCAGTAAGTGTAACCATAACCAAAGTGTAGCCAAAGTCAGGCTGTACTGTAAACCTAAATCCAATATGACACAAGCTATAATTTGATGAAAATAGAGGTGAACCACTATGCAGACACAAGAGTATAAATATGCCAAAATCTATGACCCGCTTCTCTTTTATTTTATCCGTCCGATACGAAAAAGAGTTGTACTCCTTGTCAAAAAATACCGATACAAAAAAATTCTGGATGTCTGCTGCGGTACGGGGGATCAGCTTAAACTGCTGAAACAACACGGCTTTGACGGACAGGGTGTGGATATCTCTGAGACGATGCTAAACGTTGCTCTTGGCGGCAGGATCAAGGCTGACTGCCTGCTGCAGGATGCGACACAGATGCACTTTGACAACGATCTGTTCGATCTGAGTATGGTCGTCTTTGCCCTGCATGAAAAACATACCGACTCTGCCAGAGGCATACTCGAAGAGATGCTGCGTGTCACCCAAAAAAACGGGCATATCCTCATTGTCGACTATGAGATCACCCATCAAACCGGCACTGTTTCAAAAGCACTGATCTATTTGATCGAGTGGATAGCCGGCGGCGAACACTATCGGCATTTCAAAGCCTATCTCAAAGCAGGCGGACTCCCTGCTCTTCTATCGAGGATGCCGTTAACAGAGCTGAAGAGGCACTATTTTGGTCATCACGGCATTGTGCTGACACTGCTTAAAAAGGTACAAAATTAGTGACGCTTAATGAAAAACATGAACACATCTGTCCATTGTGTCAAAGAAGTAATGAATGCATGGCGCATAAAACAGCATCTTGCTGGTGCAACAACGTCAAAATCCCTCAGACACTTTTAGATTTGGTTCCTGAAAAACAGAAAGGCAAATCCTGTATCTGCCTTTCTTGTATTAATGCCTTTAATAAGGGCACCTTTAAAAACCCCGGTTAAATTTACAAATCAGATGATAAATCTCATGTTTTAACAATGAATATGATATAGTTTTTCATATTTATCAACAGGGGTTAAAAGGATGGAATCAACTGCGAAAATTGAAAACAGTATGAATGATTATGACAATAAAATGATTGAAGCATTTGTAGGCAAACCTGAGAAAACTTTATGGTACAAAAACGCTTTTAACAAGTACAGCGTTAACGGCGTTGACAAAATGTCCTGGAATTGGAGTTGGTGGGCTTTTTTTGGAGGTATATTTTATCTGCTTTACCGTAAAGCCTACCTGGCAGCGCTTGGGCTTTTTGTCCTGACAATTGTCATCTCTCTTATTCCATTCGGAGGATTGGTCATCTGGATAGTGCCTGGAGGGCTTGCACCTTACTTCGTTTATAAAATATACCAAAGTAAGAGGGCTGAAATCGAAGTGACGATTGAAGATGAACAAACGCGTATTGATACTATGCGTGCAATAGGCGGTTACAACGACTGGGCTATCTGGATAGCTGTCATTATACATGTGGTACTTTGGACCTCAGTGCTGTATGCGATGATGATGATGCTGCCTGTTCTTGTTCAGTAATAACTGTTTCTTCAGATCCAGAAGACTGTTATAGGGGATTTTCCAGGCCATGAGATTGACGAGCCAATGGGGTACAGAACCTCCGATATCGCCCAGCAGGCTAAGGGTCACTTTTGTTTCAGAACGCCCAAGTTCTTCTAAAATAAACGCTACATAAAGATCATTAAACCAGACCGCATCTGAGGAAGATGCTTGTATATTAAGCGAGCGTAGGGTTATGATCTGCTTTTTCACATACTCATTTTTTTCAATTTCTACCCACACCTGACGTCTGCTTAAAGGCCAGGGAGGCTGCATTAAAAGATAGATCTTATCGTTTGACTTTTCTGCTTTGATACAGTCAGAGAGCCATGAAGTATAGCTGTCATGATCCATAATCGTTTTAGAAATCCAATCAAGCGAAAAGGGCATTTTTGTTACTGCTCTGAATTGAACGAATTCAACTTCTTTCTCATATTTTTCATATATTTTTATCTGATCCAGAGTTTTAAATGCTTTCCATTCGGATGCACAAAGCAACAGCGGAAAAAGCAAAATAATGATCTTATGCATTTTCAATTGACAGTCTCTGCAGGATCATCTTTTTTCCTTCAAGCATCACACGTCTGTGGCTGTACTCTATCAATCGTTTTCCAAAGGGAAAATATGCGATAAAACAAAGCAGTTTATGACGTGTTTGAAGATGCAGATAAAAGGTAGAAGAGGTTTGGAACTGATCTTCTTTTAAGATCCATCTTCCCTGACCTGTAAAATCTCCGCTAATATTGAATGAGGCGTAATAAGGTTTTTTTAAACAGATAATCTGGATCTTGAACTGCAGGTCTATAAAATGAAAGAGACTGAAAAGGCACTCTATTTTTGAAGATTCACTCACTTTTTCTTCTGTATGAAGCGTGACAGATACAACATGTTTCCACCATGTAGGCCAAGCTTGAATATGAAGAACGGTCTCCCAAATTTTACTTCGCGAATAATGGAAGCTGTCTCTATCGATAAAAGTAAAATATTTCATGGAACTATTGTAGCGAGATTGTGAACGTAATAAAAAGATGTCCATGATGATCTGCCGTGAACCGGCGAATCATTTTTTGGCTGTCACACTATTGCAGTGCTTGTTGCAGCTCTTCTGCGGTACTGACATAGGCAATATTTGTAATGATAAAGTTATCTACATCTGCAATAAGTACCTTTTCAAAATCTGTCTCTGCTCTGTAGTTAGCCGAATCCGTATCTTCTATAAGCACCAGTACCGTATGTTTAAAATCCTTTAATCCGGGAAGAACGAACATACTGCGTATGATTGATGGAGCCTGACTGACATCGGCAACAAACAGCGCATTTCTCTTGGCAAGATAATCCGGTTTCTGTGTAGCAAAGAAATCATTGCTCAGATGTCCCATATCTTTTGTAAAGGCAAAAATCACTTTTTTTGTACCTGCATCAAGTGTATGCGGCTTGTCAAACTGATCATTAAGTTTGAGCTGCTCAAGACTTTTACCTTTAATCAGCTGTGCTTCAACATTGGCATCGTCTGCACTTTTATCACTGCATCCTAAAAAAAACAGTGCGGCAACAACTGCTAAAATCATATGTTTCATTTATACTCCTTGGTTTTCGGAATTTTACATTAATCGCATACGCTATCAAAAAGTAAATTTTACGATTAATATAATTTAAAGCCCTTCCTATATTTTGTTTAATAAACATACAAAAATTTCGAGACAAATACCTATCGGCAATATCTTAATGAAAGTATCAGTTTTGTATCAGTAGAATTTATATTATTTCAAAAGGAGAAATGGATGATACGGTACTTATATTTATCTATATCCCTGTTGTTGCTACTCTTGTCAGGATGCGGTGGTGGCGGAGGGTCAACAACTCCCCAGCAACCCGCCGGAAGTTATTCCTTAAGCGGTTCTCTCAATGTCAATACACAGATGATAATTGACGGCGATACCAATGAGCCAAAGAACCGCTATTTCAATAATAACGGTGACACATTTGCGCAGACTCAGGATATTTCCAATCCTACAACTATCGGCGGCTACCTTGGCAAAATAAATACGCTGCCCAATGATATTGACGATGTCTATAAAGTTGAACTGCTTGCCGGACAGCAGATCACTCTCATTGTTTCCGATCCGGATACCAATGATTTTGATCTCTATCTGTATGACAGCAACGGTAATGAAGTTTCCAATTCACAGGGCGTCGGAAACTATGAACTGCTTGAAGCCCCCACGGACGGAACCTACTATGTTGATGTCTACGGCTACAGTGTTGAAGAAGAAGGCGACAGCGGCGGCATCTACAATCTGATCATTGGTCAGGACAGCAGCGCGTTAAGCACTGCAGAATTTAGAAAAATGCAGCTTACAAATCATACTGCTATGGTGGAAAATGAAGTACTTTTTAAATTCGAACCGACTGGCACAACAAAAAGCAGCGCTCCTGTATTTCAGGCAGCAATGCGACAGGCCGGCGTAGATGTTCAGTCAACCACAGCCTCTGAGAGCGGTGTTGTGCGTATGGTCTTGAATCCATCAACTGTTTTATCTGCTGCTCCGGCTGCACAGGCACTCTTTCAACACGATGTCACAGATACGATCAAGGCAATTAAGAAGCTGCGTCGACGCGATGATATCGCTTATGCCGAGCCAAACTATATCTATACTGCCAATATGGTGCCTAATGATCCTTACTATAACCTGCAGTGGCACTACCCGCAGATCAACCTGCCCGAAACATGGGATATCACTACGGGAAGTTCCAATGTCATCGTAGCGGTAATCGATACCGGCGTAGTATTGAGTCATCCCGATCTCTCTACTCAGGTGATTGCGGGTTATGATTTTATCTCTGATCCGCAGATAAGTAACGACGGCAACGGTATCGACAACAATCCTGATGATCCCGGTGATGGAAACACTCTGCAAGACAGCTCGTTTCACGGTACACATGTGGCCGGAACGGTTGCTGCTACAACCAACAACAGTATCGGAATTGCCGGTGTAGCCTGGAAAAGCCGTATCATGCCGATTCGTGTACTTGGCAAAGGAGGCGGTTCAGCCTATGACATTGTCCAGGGAATTCTTTACTCTGCCGGTCTTGCAAATGATTCGGGAACCGTACCTTCAAAAAAAGCGGATATTATCAATATGAGCCTTGGAATGTCAGCCGCTTCCCAAACAATTGAAAATGCTGTCAATGCCGCCCGTAATGCCGGAGTGATTATCGTGGTTGCAGCAGGCAATGACAATAAGGATGCATCCGGTTATTCCCCTGCAGGTCTCAGCAGTGTACTTACGGTCAGTGCCGTGGACTATCGTTCAGACAAAGCCCCTTATTCCAACTTTGGATCTGTCGTTGATGTTGCGGCACCTGGCGGTGATACCGGTGCAGACAGCAACGGTGATGGCTATGCTGATGGGGTACTCAGCACCGTCTATGACGGATTTAAATTTTATCAGGGCACTTCAATGGCAGCACCGCATATGGCCGGCGTTATCGCTTTGATGAAAGCTGTCCATCCGAACCTGACACAATTGGATGTGGAAAGACTGCTCTCAGGCAGCCATCCCAATACAAATCAGGCAATCACCACTGATAAAGGCACAGCAGGAAAAGATATCTATTTTGGTCATGGACTGATCAATGCCCTCGGTGCCGTCAAGGCAGCGCAGGAGCTTTCCAATACTCCGACAACAACACTGCCGGTACTTTCTGCCGTACCGAACAGTATCTCTTTTAATTCTACTTCGACTACAACGACACTCCATCTCAGCAATGCAGGTAACGGCGATCTCATTGTCAGCGAGGTCAGATCAACAGAGTCCTGGCTTAGCGTAACAAAACTGGCTCAGGAAGGAGATTACAGAGTCACGGCAAATGTACAATCGTTAACTACCGGCGTACACAGTGCAGAAATTGCCGTAAGTTCCAACGGGGGCAACCTAAGTATTCCGGTACTCGTCAGCATCTCTACCAATGCAGGCAGTAAAGGCGATATTGGAGAAGTTTATATACTGCTGATCGATCCTGTCACCTACGAGGCAAAAGCTGAAGTAAGTACATCACAGAGCAATAACTACAATTTTGCTTTTAACAATATTGCTTCAGGCGAATACTTTATTTTTGCCGGTACCGATTTTAACAGTGACTTCTATATTGATGATGCTGGTGAGGCCAAGGGTATATTTCCGACTGTTGCACAGCCGGAAATAGTTCTTATAGACCGGGATATGAGCAATATGAATATCACGGTCAATTATCAGACCATTCTGCCGTCATCAGCATCTGTAACCGCAGTGAATGATCAGACTTCCGAGATCCTGCGTGTTCGCAGAAAGTAAGGGTGTACAATGATGTCAAAGTTTTGGTTATCTCAAATCCTGGGGGCTTTGCTGATGATGTTAATGTCCGGCTGTATGGCTGCTGATTACCAAGTCAAAACCGAAATGCTTTACGGCAGCAATAACTGTCATGGGAGTCAGAAAGAGCCATCGCTCAAACTGATTAAAAACGAAAAGGAGTGGTCAGCCTTCTTTTTTAACACAATGGCTGCAGGCAAACTGCCGCAGCCTGAAGTTCCCGAAGTTGATTTTACCGATTCAGCTCTGCTGGTTATTGACTGGGGAATAAAATCGAGCAGCGGGTATGCAATAAAATTCTCAGAGAATGGCAGCACCATTGTCAATAAAGAGCTAAAGATTAATGTAGTACTTGAGACTCCGTCACCGGGACGTATGCATGCACTGATGCTGACCCATCCGTGTATTGTCATCAGTGTTCCGGACAAGGGTTATGACAATATCGTTGTCAAGGACCAGAATAAAAAACTCTTCATAAATCTGATAATTCAAAATAAAGAGTAGAGGAAAAAGAGCGCATATGACCAAAGAACGCGAAGGCGAATTTTTTATGCTTCTGCTCTCCGTGTTGGAAAGTTTGTTTCCGATCCTCGCGATGTTTGCCATTGCACTGATCGGTTCACTCTACTCCTATGCGCTGATCGTTACTATCGCTACCGTTGTCCTATTGATAATTTTGATCTGGAAAAAGCAGATGCTGACACTCTTGACACCTGCTGCCCAAAAAGATCTGCTGCTGACATCATTTTTCATCACGCTGCTCTTCCTGCTTGTCTTTTTGGGTCTTCGCTACACTACTGCAGGCAATATGGCCGTAATTATCTTTTTACAACTGCTATTTTCCTACCTCTATTTTAATCTTTTCGGTTCGGAAAAACTGACAACTCTGCATTCGTGGGGTGCACTGATCATGGGTATCGGTGCTATTATTATGCTCTTTCCGGAAGACTTCAGGCTTAACCTTGGCGATGGACTGATACTGGCAGCTGCAGTGATAGCCCCCATCGCC
>DAOWOG010000335.1 GCA_030642185.1 Helicobacteraceae bacterium
ATCCAGGTGAGCATATTGAAAAAATGCACCCCGATATTGCTGGCGATACCGCCGCTCTTGCTCTCATCGCCTTTCCAGCTGATAAAGTACCATTTGCCGCGTGAAGTCAGATACGTCAAATCGATACTGTAGCGTTTTTGCGGGTTGGCAGCGAGCTCCGCCTGCACCCGTTGTTTAAGTGCAATGATTGAGGGATGCAGACGAAGCTGAAGGATGTTGTAGACTTTTTTCCCCGTCTCTTCTTCAATCATTTTAAGCTGATCGATATTCCAGGGATTGAGTACAAGCGGTTTTTCACAGATGGCATCTGCACCACTTTTGAGCGCAAAACGGATATGTGCATCGTGCAGATAGTTGGGCGAGGCGATCGAGACGTACTCGATCTTTCTGTCATGCTCTCTGTGCCATTTATCTACAAACCTGTCAAAACGCTCAAACTCGGTAAAGAAACTGGCTTCGGGAAAATAGCTGTCGATGATACCTACACTGTCATTTTTATCAAGGGCAGCGACCAGATCATTGCCTGTCTCCTTGATGGCCTTCATATGGCGCGGAGCAATGTAGCCGGCAGCTCCGATCAACGCAAAATTTTTACTCATTTTTAACCTTTGACTGTCTGCAAGCCTGCAAAATAGCGATAATACTGCTTAATCGTGACTACTGGCGTTCTCTTTTTATTATACAGGAAGATGACGGATTTTATTGTTAATGACAGCACTAAAAAACATATTTGAGAATGATGCGTAAAAAATCTGTCTCGGGTAATGACTTGTAATGAATGTTTTCATAACGTACTATAAGCGATGTGTCCATATTAAAACGCTGATCCAGATGAACATAGACGGAGAGAAAATCGGCGATGTCACTCTCTTGGTAATCGGTATGTGTCAGCCAAAGGGCAACTTCCGAACTTCCAAGTGCAGATTGCAAAACATCATATTCGCTTTTCAATGAGAAGGTACGCGGTTTGTGGTTTTTTCGGCCATTGGCGACCATGGAAGAGGTAAATACCTTGCTTAATCCTCCGTAGCCGTTATTGATTCCGCTTTCACCGAAATTCTGAGAGTAAGAGAACTGTGTTGCAATATCTTTGTAATCGATCTCTGCTTTGAGAGCGATCAAATTGACATCATCACCGCCTATGGGGCTATCGGTCACGGCATGAGAAGCATCTCCTCCGCTTTTAAATGTACGGATATACTGCCCGCCCAGACAGAAAAAAAGATCATTCTCCAACATGAACGCATGCTCATACTGCAGATAGAGTGCATGATACAAGTCCGGGGCCAAATATAGGTAGCTCAGAAGAGAGTCGTCATTTGTCGGGTGATAAACAGAGCCTAAGATCAAAAGTCCCTTATCAATCGCACCGCTGGCACTCTCTTTTCTATAACTTGATGAGGTGTTGCGTCTTATACGCGAGATATAGGAGACAGTCAGACTCAGACTGTCCGGAATATCATAGGTCATTGTAGCCGCCAGTGCACTCCAGGGAACAATCCGGGTACTGTCTTCATTAAATAGAGGCGTATTGAGCGTTTGCGCCCCAATTCGGACGTAGGCATGTCGGTCCTGATAGTAGATATAGCCTTCTGAAAGGGCATCCAGATGAGTTGAATTAGCATCATTGTCAAACAAAAAGAGCAGTTGCGGGTTTTCAGTTTTTCCGAGTGCGTACGACCCCGCATACTCAACCGCTGCACCAAACCGATACACAAGACGGTCTTTATATCGGACTCTTCCGCCCAGAGCGGTTGCATAGGCCTGTTTATCCGAAATGTCCGGATTGATACCGTAGTGATAAAGTTGAATATTACCATGCAGACTGGCAGAACTGAAAAACGATGTTGTCGTGGCATTGTCTTCAAACGCATTAAGTACGACCGATAAGAGCCATAGTAATATCAGCTGTCTGTAAACCTGTAGCATTTATGCTTGATTGCTTCTCTGGCTCATACCAAATATTTCTGCACGTTTAAGGATCTGCAGTGCCCATGGCCGCTGCGTTGTCCGTTCTCCCATCGTGCCGTCAACCGAAAATACGGCCTCCAAAGAGTGCATTATTGCAGTCGCTGCATCGAAATCATCCTGTGAAACACGATAGAGTCTATTCACTGCATCAATCTGGTCCGGATGAATAATCGTTTTGGAAAGCAGACCTTCCTGCAGATCACGTTTGACCTCTTTTTCAAATATTTCATGCTCTTTATAGCATCGATATACCGGAGCGCTCAGATTGAATCCATGCGGTTTAAAGGTCATTAACAGGTTGGCGATCACCTGAGACGGGGCGGTCATATCGTATAAAGAGAGAGTGCAATCCCTGCGAAGTCCCAGCTGGCGCAGCATATCTTCGGCACCGAAACGTATCGTAATAATCTGTTCCCTGTAAGGCAGCAAACTATCCCGAAGCTGCTGAAGTTTTGCAATATCAAACAGCTCATCTCCCTCGATTGAGGGCATCATGTAATGTTTAATTTTTAATGATGCGTTTTGAATTACCGTAAGGTACGCTTGTGCATTGTCAAGACCGAACTTCGGCAATACAAAGCCGTCAATGTTTTCAATACCGTTCATAGAAAACAGCTTCTGAAGTGTTTCTGGATTACGGGGACGGATAAAACGCAACAACTTATCCGGTTTTAATGCAGGAAGCAGCGATGCCATTCGCGACAGTGCCGCTTCCAGGTCTTCTTCATTTATACCATCTTCCGTATCAAACACTGCCGATCTTAATGCCGGAAACTTATTCCCGTGAGCAATGGATTGCAAATGTTTATGGGTCGCCGGAACAAACAGTGTGGCACCC
>DAOWOG010000253.1 GCA_030642185.1 Helicobacteraceae bacterium
AATGAGACGGAAGATTTTCCAATCGCCAACTATAACCTTCACGTCGGCGTTACCAGTGTGATCACACAACTCCTCCAAGGATAAAAAAATGATAAGCACACAAGAACATAAATCATTAAACACAAAACGCCATCTGAGTCCGCCTGAAATCCAGGCGCACCTTAAAGATGTAGAGTACATCATAATGGCTGCACCGGCCACGCGCAGTGACAAAAAAGCGCCCATCCATTTTACGATCTTCTTAAATACGACCGATCGTCTCCCGGAAGAGATTCAGACTGACGTATTGGAAAAATTTGCCGAACAGTACAAGATCACTGATATCCATGATCTTTTCAGCCAACTGGACGCGGTTGCCTTTTCACTCACAACACAAGAAACGCCTATGCCTCTACACCTGTTTAAGCAAGAGGACAAAAAAGCGCTGCCGCATGGCACAATGCATATTATGGATTTTGAGGGAGATTCTACAGAGTTTAATGAGGCAAAAGAGCAAGATTTAACAGGCTGGAGCTACTCTTATAATGATTAAGAGATCTGCTCTAAAGGGTACCTCCGGAAACGCTGATGATACTCAGGGTTTCCGGAGGTGCCCTAAAGTAATTTGACAGAGGGCTTTCCGATGAGATAACCCTGGACATAGTCAACACCGATTTCTCGCAGTGTTTCCATTGATTTTGCTGTTTCAACATATTCAGCAATTGTTTTAATATTCAGGCGTTTGCAGAAATCAACAATACCCTGCACTAAAATTCTTGAATGTTCATCATCAATCTTTTTGACCAATGAAGCATCAATTTTAATATAATCTGCATCCAATTCCAAAATATGTTCAAAATTGGCATATCCGCTACCGAAATCATCGATTGCAATTTTAGCGCCATATGATTTCACAGTAGTGACAAATGCCTTCATCGCAGCATAGTTTTCGATCTTTTCATTTTCTGTGATTTCAAAAATAACACGATGGCTATCTTTAAAAGATTCCAGTTTTGACTTAATGAACTCAACCGTAGCACTGTCAAAAACATCCTGAATAGAAAGGTTGATAGCAAACTCATAGTTTTTATCTTCAAAATACGCAAATGATTTTGCTATCATCGACCTGCTGATATGCGGATAAAGTTTTGAACGTTTGGCAATTTCCAAAAATGATGCCGGTGAGAGGTAATAGCCGTAATCATCTTCAATTCTTGCCAGACATTCATATTTATCCACCCTTTCATCTTTAAGATTGTAAATCGGCTGAAACAGCGGAACCAGCTTATCTTTTTCAATCGCTTTTTTGAGAATGCTGATTCCCTCAAGATTTCTGGCAATTTCAATAGATGTATCAATATCTCTGTCGTAAACAACAAGATGCTTCTTCTCACTTTTTGCACTTTTCAGTGCCATGTCTGCTTTAATAAGCAGTTCATCGTATCCGGATGCAATACCGCAGCCAAAAGAGATATAAATAGCATATTCACCCGCATCAAACATTTTGGAACTGACTTTTGTAAGCATTGTCCTGACATTCATCTGAAACAGTTCCGAACTGATAGAACGGTCTGAAAAAAGAGCGAATTCATCAGAAGGCAGCTTAAATATCATTGCAAAATGTATACACAAATCGTTTAATGTGTCTGCGACTTCAACAAGAAGTCTATCGCCGACATTGTGACCGTAAAAATCATTTATCTCTTTAAAATTGTCGATATTGACCAGGGCAAGGTTACCTCTTTTATGGTGTTTTTCTATCATACGCAGCAGATGATAGCGATTAGGCAGACCTGTCAATGCGTCGGTAAACAGAGCCATTTTAAGTTCTTCCTTGCTTTTTGTCAATTCGGTAATATCCTGCCGTGCAGCGATATATTCAATAATTTCGCCATTTTCATCCAGAATCGGCAAGGCACTTATCTGCAAAGTCAGTTTTCGCTGATCCTTGGTCAGCCAGTTGACTGTTCCGTAAAAACCTTTTTTGGACTTAAGTGCATCCAGTATCTCTTCATAGACAAAATCCATGGTATCCGGATGACAAATCATCGTTAACGGTTGACCGATCAACTCTTCTTCACTGTATCCGCTCTTTTGAATAAATGCTGTGTTGACATAGGTAAGCACACCGTTAAGATCGGTTTTTGATATGATCGATGCTCTGTCCAACGTTTTTATATAACTTTGCAGAACAGCGTTATTGGTGGAAATTTCCCGGGTTTTTTCACTTACTTTCTGCTCAAGCTCCAAATTGTTTTTTCTAAAACGTCGCACGACGTAATTCAATAGTACAAACAACAGTGCCAATAACACAAAATCATAAATGATTGAATGCAGAAACTGCTTGAAAAAATAGCTGTTCAAATTTTCTTTAGGGATCTTGATACTGACGATCCCTCTAACATCTCCGAGTACATAATCATATGCCATCGTATACTTTTCACGAATATATACCGGTGCAGCTTCACGACTACCGTGACATTGCAAACATTTTTGCTCAATTTTAAGCACATTGGCAAACTGGTAATAATCTTCTCTGGATGTAAAATAGTTCTCCGCAGTCAAATTTTTTCTGAAATATTCAATCGCTTCGTTTTCATCCTTATCCGCACTGTTTTTAAAATTTCGTGCTCTGTCCGAAACTGTTTTAATTGTAATACCCAAAGCATTTCTCTCGGAAAAACGGCTGGATATAAGGGATGAACTGAATGCCGGAAGCCCCTGCAGTGTCTTTTCATTGAGTGGAATGACATGTGAAATATAGAGGTGTTGATAATAGCGTCTGTGTGTCATCATAAAAGCATTGAGTACTTCTGCTTCACTTTTTGCAAAATTGTACTCTTGTGCTTCCATGTCATTATAAGTAATGACTGCACGAATGACAGCCACAATAATGAATATAACAGGAATAAAATATAAAATATCTTTTTTAAAGAAACGGTCCATTCAGATGCTTTTCTACTAAAATTAAAGGTTTTTCATTTTAACCAAATAATTATAAATACTGCATCAGACCTGAAGCAACAATGGCCTGCCATAGAAGTGCACTGCTGATTCCTGCGATAAATCCGGCAAGAAGGTCATCACCCATTACCCCGATCCCGCCTTTGGCTTCTCTGTCAATTCGGCCGATAATAGAAGGTTTCCAGATATCATAGAGCCGGAAGAAAAGTAAACTCGACACCACCTGAATCATCATCCCGTTCTCAAATGACAACAGTTGATCAAAAGGGGTCAATATACCCGGAGCGATACTCAATGCAAGCCACACGCCTGCCAGTTCATCGATAACGATACGCTTATCATCATGTGATCCGGTTGCAGTTTCATAATTATCAATGGCTTTAATGCCAAGCAAAGTAAGCAGCAGCATTCCCATAAACAGCGTTTGAGGACCCAACGTTCCCAATATAATCACACCAAGCACCCAGGCTACAATAGAACCGGCCGTACCCGGCGCGACAGGGCTC
>DAOWOG010000183.1 GCA_030642185.1 Helicobacteraceae bacterium
ACAGCCTGCCCGCTTGACTGCTATGATGCCTGCAGTATCATTTATGAAGAGGGAAAACTGCGCGGCAATAAAGCAAGTATGCATACGCATGGATACCTCTGCCCGCATCTGAATCATTATGAAAAACATGAACGTATTGCTGAAGCACGTTACGAGGGCAGAAATATATCCATGTCCGAAGCGATGCAGGTTCTGCAGGGCCTGTTAAAAGAGAGCCTGCCCGAGCGTGTGCTGCATTATCGCGGTCACGGAAATTTTGGCCTGATGCAGAAAGTGACGGATCATTTTTTTGCCTCATACGGAGCAGTACTGACGAAAGGCTCTTTATGTGACGGGGCCGGTGAAGCAGGAATTATAGAAGGACGAGGGCAAAATTTGACCTTGCCGCCGGAGCAGATCGAGAAGTCTGAAGTGGTTATTGTCTGGGGACGCAATCTGCACACTTCCAATTCACATATTTTGCCCTTTTTAAAAGATAAAACAGTCATTGTCATTGATCCTGTCGAAACAAAAATTGCCGAACAGGCTGATTTTCATTTGCAGATCAAACCTTCAGGTGATCTCTACCTTGCACTGCTTCTGTCACGGTTTATTATTATTGAGGGGATGGAAGACAATACCTTTCTGGAGAAATTTGGCGAGGAGTATGAAGAGTTTTATGAGCTTACCGAGACGGTGCGTATCAAGGCAGCACTGGAAGAAATCGATGTGACACTCGGTGATCTTGGCACTGTTCTTGAATTGGTACGCGGACGAAAAACGGTTATCCTCGCCGGTGTCGGGATTCAAAAAACCCGAAGCGGTGCTGAGGTCATGCGAGCGATCGACGCTTTCGCGGCATTGCTTGGTCTGTTTGGCAAAGAGGGCTGTGGTGTCAGCTACCTTGGAAATTCATCGCAGGGGATACAATCCCCATTTGTAAGCAAGGCCAAATGTGAATTTAAAGCAAATGCCGATTTTTCAAAGTTTGATACGGTATTTGTTCAGGGCAGCAATCCATTAAATCAGATGCCCGATACAATGCGGGTACTTCAGACGATGCAAAAGGTTAAAAACCTGATCTATTTTGGTCTGTATGAAAATGAGACATCCAAGAGAGCATCTTTGGTGATTCCGGCGAAAAGCTTTTTGGAAAAAGAGGATATCCGAACTTCTTACGGACACAATGCACTTCAACGCATGCCGAAGATGAAAGAGAGTCCCATCGGTATCAGTGAGTATGATCTCACCGCAGAGTTGTGTCAGACATTTGGTATAGACATCGAAGATGAAGCGGTCTATCTGGAGCATTTTACCGCATTTGGCGAGGTGCGTGATGGTGAGACAAAAGTAAAAGGACGTCAGACGATTCCGTACCAAAATGGCTTTGAAACCGATGATGAACAGTTCCTCTTTCTCGAAGAGTATGATTTTGATGCCGATCTGGAGAACGGTTTTTTTCTGATCACGTCAAAAAGTGCAAAAAGTCTCAACTCTCAGTTCGGACGTGAAGCGCATGTCTACATGAGCCCGCATACCGGGTATCTGCAAGGTCAGCGTCTGCGTATCATCTCAGATAACGGTTCCGTTGAATTGGATGTTGTTCATGATGCACGACTTAGAGCGGATTGTCTGTTGATCTATTCTGGAACACCGGGTGTCAATAACCTCACGACTTCACAAATGAGTTATGAGGGATCTAATGCGGCGTATCAGGAAAATAAAGTAAAGGTGGAAGTATGTTAAAAGCGTTGGATTCACAGTATGTTTTACCGACATATGCACGTCAGGATATCAGTTTTGTTTCAGGCAATAATGCACGATTAAGTGATGACAAGGGCAGGGAGTATATAGACTTTACCTCCGGCATCGGTGTGGTCAGTGTCGGGCACGGTAATCCTGTTGTGAGCAAGGCCATTTGTGAGCAGATCAGTCGAATCACACATATTTCAAACCTTTATCTCATTGAACCGCAGGCACAGTGTGCCAAAAAAATCGTGGAAATGAGCGGTTATGATATGCAATGCTTTTTTGGAAACAGCGGTGCGGAAGCCAATGAAGGGGCTATCAAAATCGCCCGTAAATACGGAGAGATCAACGGCGAACCGAAGCGTTACAAGATCATCACGCTTGAACACTCGTTTCATGGCCGTACGATCACTACCGTCAAAGCAACGGGACAAGCGGCAATGCATAACTACTTCGGGCCGTTTCCTGATGGGTTTGCTTATGCCAGAAACATTGATGAGATCGAAAACCTGATCGATGACCATACGGTAGCTGTTATGATTGAACTTGTGCAGGGCGAGGGCGGTGTGCAGCCGCTTGATCGTGAAAAGGTACAAGCCTTGGCCACGATGTTGAAAGCAAAAGATGTCCTGCTTATCGTTGATGAAGTGCAGACCGGCGTGTATCGTACCGGGGAATTTCTGGCATCAAATCTGTACGACATTCAGCCCGATATCATTACGTTGGCGAAAGGGCTTGGAGGCGGCGTACCCATCGGTGTTGTGATGACATCTAAAAAGGATGTCTTCTCGCCAGGAGATCACGGTTCGACCTTTGGCGGGAACTATCTCTCTACAGTCGCCGCAAACAGCGTACTGGATATTTTGGAAAGCTACAAAGTCAGCGGCGAACTTGATGAAATATTTATCTATTTTGAGACACAGTTAAAAATGATGTATGAAAAGCATGCTGATATTTTTACCGCTCTGGTCGGTTTCGGGATGATGCGAGGTTTGCGTGTCAAAGATGCTGACACCTTGGGTTCTCTGATCAACAATTCACGTGAGAACGGTCTTTTGATGCTCAAAGCCGGACGGAACACATTGCGGTTTTTACCGCCGCTGACGATTACAAAGGAAGAGATTGATGAAGGTTTTAAACGCCTGGGCCACGCTATCGCTGCTCTTTAGCCTTATTGCCGTAACGCTTTCGGCTGAAGATCAGAATACTGAAATTGTATTTGATGCGCAGCAGATTGATCCGGAGTTATTGACACAGCAGCACTCTTTGGAAAACTATCTCTCCGAACTTAAACGCAAACAGTTCGGGTATGATTATGATAAAGTTGTACAAGACAGTGCCAAACTGCGTGACAGCTGGATTCAGCCGATCAGGTTGCAGTACTCATACAGCAGACAAAATATGTTTAATGAACTAAATGCACCGAGTACAGATTCTCAAAGCGCTGCAATTATCATTGATCAGCCTATCTTTCAGAGCGGCGGCATTATTTTCGGTGTGAAGTTTGCCCAGGCCTCACGTGCGTACTCCAACTATTCGATCGAGCAGCAGCAGCGTATTATGATCAAACAGGCGGTTCAGCTTCTGATGCAGATCAAACAGGCCGAAATGGGAATTGAGAAGCAGAATCTTCAAATTGCAAACTCCGAGATCAATCTGGAACAAAAACGCGAACAGTATCTTAACGGTCAACTGGATTCTGGCTTTTTAAATAATGCGATCATTGAGAGAAATATCGTGGTGCAGACTATGTATGATCTTGAAACGGCCAAGCAGCGTCTGGTATCACAGTTTGAAAAGATCAGTGATTTGAACTATCAAACGGCTAAAATTCCATTTTTGGCAATGTTGGACGAGCAGAAATTTCTGGAGCACAACATCGACGTTAAACTGATCGAAAGCCAGATTGAAAGGGATCGATACAATAAAAATGTGACCTTGACCAAATACCTTCCGAGCATCGCATTGCAGGGTAGTTATAACTGGCAGAAAAATGAGTCATTTTTCTTTATTAACGGTGTTGCCGTCAAGTCAAATCCGCCTGATACAAGCTATTATAAATATGGACTGCGTGCATCGATGCCGCTTGATATCAACAGCTATAATGATTATGAGTCTACGCGTATCACTTATCTGAAATCACTGGTCGTTATTGACGATAAGAAGCGCGAACTGAAGTCACTGTATGAACAGGTCATGCAAAACCTTGAAAATTTTGCCAAGAAGATCAGCTTGGCCGAGGAGAACCGTCAGCTCTATAAAACCCTTTTAGATGAAACCAGAGATCTTTACACGGCCGGATATAAAACGGTGTATGATGTTTCCACTCTGGAGAATTCCGAAAAAATTCAAGTGATTAATAAACGTATATTTGAGATCGATAAACAGCTTGAACTCTTAAACCTTTATGAAAAGATTGCCGGTGAAGTTTAGTGACTACATGACAGAGTGGCTCTATGGTGACAAAGGCTACTATACAACCTATAAACAGATAGGAAAAGAGGGCGATTTCTATACAGCGGTAAGTACCTCAAAATTTTTTGGCGGTACCATTGCCAAACATATCATTCAACTTGTCGATGAGGGATTTTTAAAC
>DAOWOG010000209.1 GCA_030642185.1 Helicobacteraceae bacterium
CCCTTTGTCGAAATATCTTCCAACTCCTCACGCTCTTCTTGTGTTAAAGTTACTCTATAGCGCGGTGCCATCTCACCCTCTTTTTGTTTTTAACAATTATAGCAAAAATTAGGATATAAATACGAAGGTTTAGATTTTACGGTGTACTAGGCTCTTTTAGCTCTTTACGTTTGGAGCCCAAGGACTTACGCATACTCTCACCCAGTCCCGAAGCATTGATAAGTTGAACTTTGCCCTGACGTTCAGAAGCTTTGTGGTTGGAGAGTACCCAGATATAAGTGGCGATACCTGTATTAAAGAACATATCGGTCGGCATGGCGACGATGGCTTCAAGCAGATCATTCTCTAAAATGTAGCGGCGTATCTCACTCTCACCTGAACCAGCCCCACCCGTAAACAGAGGCGAGCCGTTAAGGATGATACCGATACGGCTGCCACCTTCACTTACTCGACGCATCTTGGAGATAAGGTGTAGTAAAAAAAGCAGTGAACCGTCACTCACGCGAGGCAGACCCGGTCCAAACCGTCCGTCAAAACCTTTAAGCTTTGCCTCATCTTTAACAACTTTTTCTACCTTCTTCCACTCCACGCCAAAAGGAGGATTAGAAAGCATATAGTCAAACTTTTTGTCGTAGAGCTGGTCATCGCTGAGCGTATTGCCGTATTTGATGTTAGCAACATCCTGCCCTTTAATGAGCATATCGGCTTTACAGATGGCATAAGACTCAGGGTTTAGCTCCTGTCCAAATGTTACCAGCTTGGCATCTCTGTTCATCTCATGCACATACTCTGTTCCGGAGGAAAGGAAGCCACCTGTACCAGCTGTTGGATCATAAAGGCTTCGTACAACACCGGCTTTAGTTAGAACATCATCATCACCCATAAAAAGAAGTGAGGTAGTTAAACGGACAATATCACGAGGCGTAAAGTGCTCCCCCGCCGTCTCGTTGGATGCCTCTGCAAAACGGCGGATCAGCTCTTCAAAGACCAAGCCCATCTCATGATTTGAAATTGCATCCGGATGAAGATCGACATTAGCAAACTTTTCTACGATCTTATAGAGCAGGTTAGACTCATCAAGGTAGGCCAACTGTTCATTGAACTTGTAGCGCTCAAAGATCTCTCTGGCATTTTCACTAAAGTCAGCAATATAGCTTTCGATGTTATCACGTAAGTTACTTGGATCAGCCAGGAGGGTTGCTAATGAGAACCTGGAAGTATTATAGAAGCTCTGTGAAGACTTTTTAGTAAGAAAGACCTCTAATGGTATGCCTAAGTCTTTTCGGGCTTCATATTCAACGAGTACAGCATCACGAGTAGGTTCCAGCACACATTCAAGACGACGCAGCAATGTAAAGGGCAAGATGACCTTACCGTAGTCGGATTGTTTATAATCACCTCGAAGAAGATCAGCGACAGACCAGATAAATGCTGCAGTAGATGAGAAGCTCACGTAATACCTTTTGTAAATAATATGCAAAGATATTAATTTTACAGCGAGCCTGCCAAAGAGAAGCTAAAAAGTTTCCGAAACAGGCTCGGATAGAGAGGGGCGTAGAAGCAAACTGATTTTTACGCTATATTGGTATAAACCGCCTGGACATCTTCATCTTCTTCAAGCTTCTCAATGATTTTATTGATCACGCCCATATCGGATTCGGGGATCTCGACAGGTGTGTTGGGAATGTACTCCAGTGTCGCTTTTTTCAATTCAATGCCAAGATCGTCGAACATATGACTCAGATTGCCGAAATCTTTGTAGTCGGCATGAACGATGCATTCGCCCGTTTCCTCTTCAATCTCTTCAAGTCCGGCATCGATAAGTTCCAGCTCAAGCTCTTCGATGTCCGTGCCTTCGGGAAGATCAAACTCAAAAATCGCCTTGCGTGAGAACATAAAATCGAGCGAACCTCTGTTAAGCATCTCCCCGCCGTTTTTGTTAATGTGGTTTTTGATATTGGCAACCGAACGGGTGTTGTTATCCGTCAGACACTCGACAAAAAAGAGTGAACCGTGCGGCCCTTTACCCTCAAAGTTCACTTCGAGCATATCTTTGGCATCTTTGCCCGTCGCACGTTTGATCGCTGCGTCAATATTGTCTTTCGGCATATTTTCCGCTTTGGCATTGAGTATTGCCGTACGGAGTTTGGGATTCATATCCGGATCGGAACCGCCCTCTTTCGCCGCTTTGGTGATCGACTTCCCCAATTTTGGAAAAATACGGGACATATTGCCCCAGCGTTTCATTTTTGCAGCTTTACGGTATTCGAATGCTCTACCCATGCTCTTGGTTCCTTACAATTAGTTCGTTTACGCAATTATAGCTTTTTTCTTATATCTCACACTAAAATTGCTATAATCATCCAATGGAACATAATGAAACGACACAAACATTGATCAACACTGCAATGCTGCCAAATTTTTTACTCTGGTTTGGAATGATACTGATTATGGGGTATTTTTGGTACCTGATGGAGGTTAAACCCTATCGAGGCATCAAAGAAGAAGAGGATGAGGAGTGAAAAATTTCTAAAACAAGCTCATTCGAGCCTGTTTCCTACCAGTGAACCTCAGCGGTTAACATGATGTCTGTGTACTCTTCTGCATCTGCACCTTTATAGTTGACGTCATCTTCCGGATTATAAGTAATACCATTGAGTAGCCATTTAACATTCTTATTTTGCTGCCATGCGACACCGTAAATATAGTTGTTTGTCGTAAATTTATTTAAGTTGCCATCGGTAGCATTACTGTTGGCGTTTTCGCCTTCCCAGTTATCATAACGGCCAAACACTTCAAACTCTTTGTCTTCGCCGAAACGGCCTACGGCATGCACAGAGAAACCCTTACCATTCTTTTTATACCATGAATCAGTTGACGCTGCATCTTTAAAATCAAAATCAGATACAACATACTGACCACCGATCATGAACGCAGGCATATTGAAAACAGAGTGGAGCGCATAAAATTCATACGTCTGACCATCTGTTGAACCATCTGGTTTCGTGTACTCATATTTGCTGTTGTCAATGTTGTACTGACCAAAGAATGATGCATCCCAGTAAGTTGTTGTCGTCGGCTTGTCTTTTTGCTTTTTGCCGGTACCGAGGATATGGCCTGTAAAACGCCATTCAGCCGAGACACTATAGCCTTTTTCTTCGGCATGGTATCCTTCACCGTTAAAAAGACCAACTTCTGATGAATAGTATGGAAGTTTTGTCTTAAAGTTAAAACCGAGGTCCGCCGAGTTCGTCAGATCAGACGCATTTTTGCTCTCAACAAATACTTTGCTGACTGAACGGTAGAAGAATGAGTTATGCTCTTCATAATCGATCCACGGACGGTGTACCTGACCGAACTCAACACCGGTATACGGCAGGACCTCATTCATGTAAAGGTAGGCATATTTCAGACGTACCATCCAGTCACCGGTATCATTCTGATGTGTATCCAGTGTCATACGCATATAACTTTTCGGATCGTCAAACAGGTATGCTTTTACCTGAAAGTAGTTTCGACGTGTTTCAAACTGACTTTCGCCGTCCGATTCTTTATTGTCGCGATAGCGATACCCAAGATAATGCAATCCGCTGAATTTCAGTTTGCTCGCCTTAGAGAAGACATCGACACTCTTGTCTTTTGCCTCTTTTTTGGCAATCACAGAGTCTTGCGCCTGATTCTCTTCAAAAACTGTTTTGGCATCGATGAAATCACCCATTTCTACACGGTTATCACCCGCAGTTGTAAACACCTGACCGGTAGCAGGATCGGTATAAAGGGTTAATGTATCAGCATATGCTGCACCGCTGAGTGTCAATGCAGCCAGTGATGATAATAAAATTTTATTCATTGGGATATTCTCCTTGTTTAAGTGGTGAAAGTATAAAGAAGCTTGGTTACATTTAGGTTACAGCTTCAAAATTATTTGAGTGAAAATTTAAACATCTTTTCCATTGCTA
>DAOWOG010000290.1 GCA_030642185.1 Helicobacteraceae bacterium
ATATCAAAAGAGATGATTTTAATGAGGCTGAGGGATACAATACACTTCAAGGATATTTAACGTATAGTTTTTGATATTATTTAGTGTACTTCTACTGCAGTGCTTCTTCTTCTGTCGTATAGACATTTAAAATCGAACTGAATCCGGAAACATCAAAAACTTCTTCTATCACCGAGTTTAAGTTTGAGATCTTGAGTTCGCCTTTGCCTCTTAGTTTTTTAGCAGTTGCAAGTAAGACTCTTAGTCCGGAACTGCTCATATATTTTGTATTTTCAAAGTTAAAGACAAATTTGAGATCACCGCTTTCTATGCACTCATTTACTCTTTTCTCAACGTCCGGTGATGTGGCTGTATCCAGATTACCGGAAAATTCTATGACTTTATATTCATTTTTTTGAGTTTCGACCATTTCCATCTATATTTGCCTTTAAAGGTGCTCTTATATTTGTCGCATTATACTGTTTTAGTATTAGAGGTGCCCATTATAAATTCATGGTTAAAACGACAACATTTTTATTTGCTTTTCTCTGATAATCGCAGCTGCTCATGAGTTTTTTGATCAGGTGTATACCCAGTCCGCCTATCTCTCTATCATCAATAGACAGAGTGATATCAGCTCCATCACTATCAAATGGGTTGAAAGGAATGCCATCATCTTCCACAATGACCATCAGTCTGTTTTCAAACAGTTTGAACCGTATATCGATTATATGTTCCAGCTCATCTTTATATCCGTAAGAGATGATATTATTGACAAGATCATCGAGTGAAAGATTGATTTTTTGATTAACGGGCATAGGGATGCTGTTGGTTTCACAAAAGCCATCAAAATGCTCTACGACCTTTTCAATATTTTCCAGTGTATTTACAATAGATACTTCAGTCGCAGCAATGATGTTTTGACCGCTATAGTGACATGACAACATCGTAATATCATCGGTTTGGGCACTGCCATTTTCATACAAATATATATCGTCCACTAAAGTATTGATCGTTGTTTTTACATCTTTAGCATCGCTCTTAAGGAGAAAATCTTCCAACCGCTCTTCTCCATAGAGCTCTTCATCGATGTTCATTGCCTCTGTCACACCATCAGTAAACAGAAAAAGCGTATCGTTTTTTTCTAAAGTGACGATAGACTCTTTGTATATCAGCCCTTCCATAGCGGCAACGATAGGACCGTGCTTCTGTTTTAATGTTACCAAACTTTTATCTTCTTTGATGATGTAGGGGTAGTTATGCCCGGCATTGGTAAATTTTAGCTCACCGGTATTGATATTTAAAATAGACAAGAAGACTGTGACAAACAGGTTTTCGTCATTGTTTTCACACAGTTCATCATTCACCCTGGTCATGATACTGGCCGTTGAAAGGTCTGACGTAGCATAGGACTTTATGAGTGTTTTTGTCATTGCCATAAAAAGAGCTGCCGGAGCACCTTTTCCGGAGACATCGCCTACGCATAGACATAAAGATTCGCTGTCGATCATAAAAGCATCATACAAATCACCGCCGATCTCGCGCGCGGGTTCCAGTCTTGCAAAAATATCGATAGCATCAAAGGTCGGAAAATGCTTTGGCACCATAGAGAGCTGAATATCGCGGGCAACATTCAACTCATCCTGCATACGCTGCTGCTGTTTTTGTATAAGTGCATGCGCCTCTCTCAGTTCTGATGCCTGTTGTGTGAGCGCGAGATGTGTATGCACTCTAGCCTGAAGTATCCTTGGAGAGATGGGCTTCGTAATGTAGTCAACAGCCCCTAATTCAAATCCTTTTGTCTCATCAGAATCCTCATTCATAGCAGAGACAAACATAATAGGGATATCTTTAGTCGTGCTATCCTCTTTCAAGATTGAGCACACTTCGTATCCATCCATTTCCGGCATCATTATATCAAGTAATATTAAGTCAGGCTTGTTGGATGAACGAGCTGCTTTTATCGCCTGCTTGCCATTTTTAGCGGCCATCATCTTGTATTTGTCTTTTAAAAGCTCAACCAATATATTAATATTCAGCGGTTCATCATCAACGACTAATATTTTTTTCATTCCATATCCCCCTCTCCTTTAATCAATTGCTTCTATTTTTTGATAGTTGTTTCCAATTTCACCAAAATCATTTATGAGGCGCTCTGTCAGGTTGGTTGCCGAGAGCAGCAGCATCTTGCCTGCTGTATCAACATCACGCTCTTCATCCAGATACGCTGAACGGATCTTGGAGATGCCATTTCCTTCACTCGAAGTCATCATAGCGATCAGCTCCATATCAAATTCATCTTTCTCTTTTGCGACATCGATCAAGGTCAATAAAATAGTATCCAGACCCTCTACGACTATGTTTGAAAACTGTGCACCGGCTTTTATGGTTTTGATACTGTTTAATTCCGAGCCTAATTTTTCCAAAGATGTATTGACGGTCTCCAACAGATGCTGATTGTTTAGGATGATATTGATCTTGCTGTACTGTTCAGGGGATAGAGCTGCTCTGCTGGTCAGGTCTGTTATGGCCTCATTGATGGAACCGCTCAGTGTTTCAAAAGCATTATGGAATACTTTTCTTTGCAGAAGCTGTCCGCCTTCTCGTATGGTATTGAAAGAGGTTGAAATGATCTCAAGAAGTCTGTTTTGTTCCAGATGGATCAGATCGATGGAACTTGTCGGATCTTCTATCATCTGATCATGGATGTATTTTGGCTTGGAGATCGTCTCTTCGATCGACTCAGGCCATAGCCGTTTAAGCAGATCGGCTGCAGGTGTGACAACGAAGAACAAAACAATACCGGGAAGGGCATTGAAGAGTAAGTTGACAATAGCGATCTGAGTACTGCCGTCGGTTGTTATAAACTCCGCAAAGGCTTTCACGAGCGGTATTTCCAGATAGACCTCAAAGTAAAACAACGGAAGCATCAAGAAAGTGCCCACAATATTGTAGGAAACTTGAAACATTGCAAGTTGTTTGGAGTTGCCGTTTAGCTTGGAAGAGAGCAGATAGGTCAATACCGATGAGCCGATATTTGATCCGTACAAAATCATCATCACTTCATACATGGAGAGCAACCCTGCTCTTTCAAGTGCGATACTAAAGACAATAACAGCCAAACCGGACTGCATCAACAGTCTCAGTGCCGCACCAATGAC
>DAOWOG010000195.1 GCA_030642185.1 Helicobacteraceae bacterium
TAAGTGAAGTTGCCGGTACAAAAATTGACGAAGTATTCCTGGGTTCTTGTATGACAAATATCGGTCACTACCGTGCAGCCGGTGAAGTTATGCGTGGTGAAAGTGCTGTTGCAGTTGAGAAGTTCTGGATCGTTCCGCCAACCCGTATGGATGAGCAGCAGTTGATCAACGAAGGCTACTATGATGTGTATAAAGCAATCGAAGCACATACAGAGATTCCTGGATGTTCACTCTGTATGGGTAACCAGGCAAGTGCACGTGTAGACTCAACTGTCTTCTCTACATCAACGCGTAACTTTGATAACCGTCTTGGTAAAGGGACTCAGGTTTACCTTGGTTCTGCAGAGCTGTCAGCAGTATGTGCCAAGCTTGGCCGTATTCCAACACCGGCAGAGTACATGGATATCGTTCCTGCCAAAATCGCCGGTAAAGAAGATGCGATCTATAAATATCTTAACTTTAACGAGATTGAAGGCTATCACCTCGAAGAGCGTAAAACCGCTGAAGAGAAATACGGTATTACTGTAAAACCTGTATAGTCTTAACGTTCAATATATCGATTAAATCTGAAAAGAGGTGAAGGCCTCTTTTCTCCTCTCTTCACACTACTTTCAACTATTTAAAGACTTACTGATGAAATTTTTTGCTATGCTTGGAACACTCTATCTTATAGTAAACGGGAGTCTTCTTTTGGGTCAAACGCATGATGTACTGAAACTTGTTGATGAACACAAAATCCATAAGTTGTTAAAAGGCTTCGACAAAACGTCACGTTTTGAAGCCAGCGGTTTGACTGTGACACCGGAATATTTTTATATTGTGTTTGACAATAGAAAAACGATAGCCAAAATACGTTCCAAAAAGCTTGAAAAAAGCAAACACAACCGTTTGATCGGAAAAGGTGCCAAAGGCTTTGAAGGCATCACATACAATCACTATAATGACTCTCTTTATGCCCTTGTCGAGTCACAAGAGCAGCAGGGAAAACACCGCGGTAAAATATATGAGTATACAACCGGGATGAAACTTCTCGAGCACTTTACCCCTGAGCTTGTCTTTAAAAAGGCGAACAAAGGTTTTGAAGGTATTGTCTATATTCAAAGAGATACGCAGGAGTTTTTGTTGCTATTGTGCGAAGGAAACCGATGCAAAAGCGGTAAGAAGGCTGCAAAACCCGGTTACGGCCGAGTGACAGTCTATGAAAAAAAGAAGGGAAAATTCAAGTATATCAAGACGATCAAACTTCCTGAGACAGTGAAGTTCATTGATTATTCCGGTATGGATCTCAAAGATGGCAAACTGGCCATTGTCTCTCAGGAATCTTCACAACTCTGGATAGGCAGACTCGATACATACAAATGGGAAATTAAAGGAAAAGGAGAGCAGTTTGATTTCCCCCGAACCACTAAAGGCAAGGTCAAATATTGTAACATTGAAGGGGTTGCCTGGCTCTCATCAAACAGTTTTGTAACGGTCAGTGACAAATTAAAAAAGAGCCAGCCGGGCCGTTGCAGAAAGAAAGATCAGTCTCTCCATATTTTTCAACTTCCCTAAAACAAAATAATGTTATTTTTTGTATTATAAATATGCAGAGCATTTTGGTGCTCTACAGGCTTTAAAGGATGACAATGGATACATTGGATGCAATATCAGTCGGAAGAAAAAACAGTAAGGCCAGAGTATTAATCGCTTCTTCAGAAGAGATGCTCAACAGTATAGATGCGAAGATGCAAGAGTGTGATGAATTGTTCGGAGCTGACGTAAAGGAATATTCTTTATTGCGTCAGGATGTACTAGAAGATACCTTGCATACTTTTGACGAGACTTATCTACTGGTAAGAAATGCTGATTTTACAGGTTCAACAGTGACCTATCGGGGTGATACTTATGAAGATATTAATGATGAATTTTGCAAATGCAAGCATGATATAGAGCCGGTTGTCGTTGAACAGGTCAAAAGCGGTGCTTTCGGTGCAGTGAGCGGCGGTCTGCTTGCCGGTGTATTGACCTTTTCGGCAGCAGTGTTTGCCGGAGCGATGCAAACAGGTCAGAAAATTGATTTTGAAAAAGTACCGACACAAGAGCAGATCAATACGTTGTTGCAATGGTTTGGCGGAGGTATTTTAAATCAGGGGACCGGAGATGTATTGACAGGGAGTTATGTGCTCGGCGGAGGAGTAGCATTCGTGACACTTTTAGTCGGATATCTTATGTTAAATGCACGATCTAAAAAGAACCTGACAGCTGCGGAAGCGACATTTTCAGCGGCAACTTCGGCCCATCAGGAGATAAGCACGCAGAATCGTAAAACAATGGGAATTACAGAATATCTTGAGAATATGCAGAAGAAGCTGGCAACATTGAAAGTCTATATGGATGAATATAATGCTATCTTAAAGCGTATTATCCATATTGAAGGAACCGACTTTACGGCTTATGCGACAAAGTCGCAAACAGATCTGAAGACAGCACTTTCTATCTACAAAAGAATCAAGTCGCTTATCACTTCAAAAGTGGTTGCAAAAGATGGAATTATTTCATCAGGAAGCAAATATGAAATTGAAAAAAGCGAGAAGTTCCTGGTAGATTTGGCTGAAAAGGTACGTTAGCAGCTAGGCTGACGGGTACCTCTAAAGTTTCTTACCGCGATAAAGTACCGGGCCGTAACGCCAGGCCCAGAGGGTAAAAAGAATGAGCCAAGTAGTAAATGACAGATCAAACAGCCACGTCATCTCCCAACCGGCAGCATACTGAACTGAGTAGAAAAAGCGGATGATCAGAACCACCTGGATAAACCAAAAAAGATTTGTCGCAAAGCGGTCTGCATTAGGCGGTTGTCCGGAGTGTCCCAGCGTGACCCGTGTTCCGAAGCCGATCAAAATCGTCGTCATAAATCCGATCGCCAGCAAATGGGTCTGCATCAGTGCAAGATGGGTCTGTGTCAACAAGGCGGCAATTTCTCCAAGGGCACCCAGAATCAGGCCTGCAGGCAGCCAGAAGAGGGCAAGGTGAAGCACCCAGAGGATTGAAGGTGAATTGAAGATCGGCAGTTTCCAATGTAAAAATTCTTTAAGCATGACAATGCCAAGCAGAAGGTCAATCACGATTTCAACCCAGGTAAGCTCCGCTGCTGCAACGGCAGTTTTAAGCAGGAAGAGCCAGAAAACCGTTTTGATCAGAAGCGGGTTTTTGGCGACCATCACATGGCTGAAAAACGGTACCATGCGCTGAGCGACCGCGAAGGCTACGAAAAGCAGGTAGTTGTTAAAAGCAGTTTTGACGGCAAGCGTACCGAAAAATCCGGTAAATGTATCGATCCAGAACAAAAAAGAGGCACCCAGGCCGAACCAAAATCCTGTCAGAATCCAGAAAGGATCGCTGGTGTTATGAGACATAGTTCCTGTTTTATAAATATGATAGAACTGTTGTACCGAAAAGCCCAGTGCGATCAACAGAACCGTTTTTCCGAGTGAGGCAATCAGTCCGCTTGAAAGGGCACCGATCAGATAGAGCAACGCACCGGCCTGAAAAAGGTAAAAAATACGTTTATAGCTTGTCGGTGCGATCGTGTTGCTTTGGCAAAAACGCGGGAAGGTTGTGAAAAGAAAGCCGATGAAAAACTGTGTAAAAACAATAAAGATCAGGCTGTAGGAGTGAAATTCCAATGGCGATATATGCAGCGTAAGTATGCCTTTATAAGCCAGGGCAAAAATAAGCATATCGATAATAGCCCAGATAACTCCGAAAAGGAAAAAAGGCTGATGCGGCTGAGAGAGAAAGTAGTTTGTCTTAGACTTGGATGTGTCAGAGGCTGAATTAATCATAAGCGGTACTTTTTTAGTGTTATCATAGCGCTGTTTCACTGCAAAGGTGTTGATATAAATCAAATCCTGCAATAGCTTTTTTGATGACAGTGAAATACCAAGTAGTGTATAATGCCCATAATTTAAATCAGAGTAATAAGGAAACCAATGAGTTCTGAAGTTGAGATGCTTGACCGTGACGGCCTGCTGACTGAGTATGTTGAAGAGATGGCCGAAATGATCCATGGCTGTGAAGAGTATGATATCGAAGAATTCTATAATCGTATGAGTGAAGATCTTGTTGGGAAAGGTGCCTACCTCTCCGAAGAGGACGATTCTGAACTGATCGCATTTTTGATGGATAAATCAAAAGCACTTA
>DAOWOG010000047.1 GCA_030642185.1 Helicobacteraceae bacterium
CGCGGTAAGTGGCGAGTACGGCATCTTCCGGTGTCAGCGCATGCATCACACCGGTCGCCACTGCCTCTTCACCGATGTATAGGTGTAAAAAACCCCGGATTTTCTCATTACTGTAGAGTTCCACACACTTCTCTTCAAAGCGCCGGATCAAAAGCATCTGGCGGTAAAATTTCCGGGCCAGCGTAAGATTCAGTTCCATCATGATCTCCTTTTAATCTTCCAATGTTGAGATGTCGCCCTCGGGCAGTCCCATTTCACGTGCCTTCAGCAGCCGTCGCATGATCTTACCGCTTCGGGTTTTGGGCAGGTTCTCCTGAAACTCGATCTCTTTTGGTGCTACGGCAGCTCCCAGTTTTTTTCGCCCAAAACCGATCAGTTCCCGTTTGAGCTCCTCGGAGGCTTCAACACCGGTTTTGAGTGATACAAAGGCTTTGACCAGCTGCCCGATGATGGGATCAGGTTTTCCGATCACTCCGGCTTCCGCTACTGCAGGATGTTCCATCAGGACACTTTCAACTTCGAAAGGTCCCACCATATGACCGGAGGTTTTAATGATGTCATCGGCGCGGCCGACAAACCAGAAATAGCCGTCTTTGTCCCGGTAGGCGAGGTCACCCGAGAGGTACCAGCCTCCGGTAAAGCTTTTGTTGTATTTTTCTTCATTATGCAGATATCCACGGAACATGGAGGGCCAGCCGGGCTTGAGGGCGAGCTCGCCCTCTTTGAGAGGTTCGGTGATCTCAGTGACACTGCCATCTTCATTGTGATGCACGATTCCCGCTTTGATGCCCGGAAGGGGCTTGCCCATCGAGCCGGGTCGTATGGTCTGGGAGATCAGATTGGCGATCATGATCCCGCCGGTCTCTGTTTGCCACCAGTTATCATGGATCGGCATGTTCAGTTTCTCCGCTCCCCAGACCACCGCTTCGGGATTGAGTGGTTCGCCCACGCTCTGGATAAGACGCAGAGAGGAAAGATCGAACTCCTGTGTCGGGTCATTGTCAATGCGCATCAGGCGGCGAATCGCCGTGGGAGCAGTATACCAGACGCTTACCTGCTCATCTTGCAAGACACTGTACCAGTGCTCAGCATTGAACTCCGCTTCATCCACAACATTGGTGACACCGTGGATCCACGGTGTGATGATCCCATACGAGGTACCGGTGACCCAGCCGGGATCGGCGGTGCACCAGTAAATGTCATCCGGATGGAGATCGAGTGCGTATTGGCCGGTCATCCAGTGGGTGTGGACGGCTTTGTGCACATGTACAACCCCTTTGGGCATTCCGGTGGTGCCGCTGGTAAAGTGGAGGATTGACATATCTTCGGGATCAGTCGGCGGTATCTCAAATATATCAGAGGCCTGTTCCATCAATCGTGGAAGCGAGCGCACCTGTTCACTCTCATCTTCCTCGGCATCGATCAAAAAGACATAGCGAAGTTCAGGCAGCTGATCCAGCAGAGGGCGTATCTTTTTTTTGAAGAGCCTTTGGGTCGTCAGCAGTGCTCTGGCATCGCCGCGCTGCATGCGCTGCAGTATGGGTTCGGGACCGAACTGCGAAAAGAGCGGGCAGAGGACATTGCGGTTCTTTAGAATGCCCATAGCAGCGATGTAAAGTTCAGGAAGCCGTGTGGAGAGGGTAAAAACCCGGTCACCTTTTGCGAAGCCCAATGATTTGAGCACATTGGCAAATCTGGCGGTCTCCTTTTTCATTTCGGCAAAAGTAAAGGTGCGTTTTTCACCATCTTGTCCCAGCCAGAGCAGGGCAGTTTTGTCCGAGAGCGGACCGTTGGCGTGACGGTCGATCGCTTCATGAGCGATATTGAGCCCGCCTGAGGGCAATCCCTCAAACTTCAGGGCTACATCTTCCCATTTAAAAGATCGATACTCTTTTTTATAATCCGTGAGATTCGGACGGACCGGAAAATCATCCGGGCTTTTTTTGATCCACTTCTCTTGCATTTTTGCATCCTTCGAAAAGTCTATTTATCATATAATTATCATAGGATAAAGTTTATTTTAGATTGCTTATGAAACAATGATCAAAGAGGTTATAACAATTATGATCAAAGTAAAAACTTGGCGATTGATTGAAACCGGAATTGGAAGTGCCGGCTGGAATATGGCGCTGGATGAGACACTTTTGGAAGGTTTTAAAGAGGGTGATTTACCGATTCTTCGGCTTTATGGATGGGAGCCTTCTCTGAGCCTGGGGCGTTTTTCATATGTACATAAAAGTGTGGATATAAAAAGAGCAGAGCAGCAGGGACTATTGTTTGTGCGCCGTATGACCGGAGGAGGAATACTGGTGCATGGCGCTGATCTTTCCTATACACTGATCCTGCCCCGTAAATCCCTGAAGGAAAAAGGTGTGAAGGAGAGTTATCGACATCTGTGCAGTTTTCTTATCCGCCTCTATGAAAAACTGGGTTTAAATGCCAATTTTGCCCATGACCTGCAACTTGAAGGTGAAAGATCTGACATCTGTCTGGCGGGGAATGAAGCCTACGATATTATGATCGAAGGTGAAAAAATGGGTGGTAATGCCCAGCGTTATACCCGTCACGCTCTGTTTCAACACGGCAGCATTCCCATGCGTTTGGATGAGGCACGGTTCAAACCGCTTTTTCTGAAGGAGTCCGGTTTGAAGCGTGCGGCAGCGCTGGATCGGTTGGGATGTCCGGTGACGTTTGAGGAACTTTCAAGATTGCTGAAAGAGGCTTTCTGCGAAACTTTTGATGTGGATGTCGTGCAGGATACTTTACGTGAGTCAGAGGTGAGGCGAGCGAGAGAACTTCTGGCGCAAAAATACACTTTGGAGAGCTGGAATGTCGATGCCGAATATGATAGATCGTAAACCGGAGTGGCTGCGTAAAAAGATCACGCCGAGTGCGCATCAGGCGATGGACACTTTATTGAATGATGGGCATCTTCATACAGTATGTGAGGAGGCGATGTGTCCCAATATCAGCGAGTGCTTTCGCCATAAGCAGGCAACCTTTCTGATTTTGGGCAATATTTGCACTCGTGCCTGCACTTTTTGTGCGGTAAGTAAGGCAAGGCCCATAGCAGTTGACCCTGATGAGCCGCAAAATGTAGCGGAGGCTGTCAGACAGCTCGGGCTGCGCCATGCGGTCATTACAAGTCCTACGCGCGATGATCTGTTTGATGGCGGTGCCGGACACTTTTGTCAAACGGTAGATGCCATCAAGGCCATTGATCATTCCATTACCGTTGAGTTGTTGATCCCCGATATGCAGGAAAATGAAGCGGCTCTCGCACAGGTAGCGGGAAGTGGCGCCGAGATCATCGGACACAACCTGGAGACAGTGCCACGACTCTATCATGTACGTCATGGTGCAGAATATTTGCGTTCACTGCGGGTGTTGAAGATACTCTCATCTTTCAATCCCTCAATGGAAAGCAAGAGCGGCATCATGCTCGGTCTGGGTGAACGTGATGACGAGGTGCGGACGCTCATGCAGGACCTGTTGGATGTCGGCTGCCGATATCTGAGTATCGGTCAGTATCTGGCCCCTTCGCATAAACATGCCAGAGTAGTGGAATATGTGAAGCCTGAGAAGTTTGAGTACTTCCGAAAGCTGGGGATGGAGATGGGTTTTCGCTATATTAAAAGCTCGCCTTATACCCGCAGCAGCTATATGGCACATGAATATTTGGAAGCCTAAACAAGGATGTTAATATGAAACAATATGAGGTTGTAGTGATCGGTGCAGGACCGGGAGGATACGAGGCGGCGCTGGAGTTGGGTAAGGCCGGCGTCAAAACGCTGCTGGTAGATCGAAGTAAAGAGCACATCGGCGGGACATGTCTGAATGAGGGCTGCATCCCGGCTAAAAATTACCTGGAAAGCGCATCATTTGTGTCAAAAGCTTCTTATTTCAAAGCGTGTGGCGTAGCCGTGGAAATTGGAGGCCTGGATATGGATCGTCTTCAGGCAAGAACAACATCGCTGAAAAATGAGATCCGTTCCGGTGTTGTATGGATGCTTGAACAATCCGGGGTAGCGTCTCTTTTCGGCACGGCCCGTTTTCTGGATGCAAAGACGATTGAAGTCGCAGGAGAGAAGATCGGCTTTGACAAATGCATTATCGCGACGGGTTCTCAGGTTAGAGAGGTTCCGGTATTGCCGCTGGACGGTACGCACATTATCTCCAGCCGTGAGGTTTTTAAGCTGGAGCGTCTGCCCGCATCGATTGCCATTGTAGGAGCGGGTCCCATCGGATGTGAATTTGCAACTTTTTTTAGTGCTTTTGACGTAGAGGTAACGCTGATCGGGCGCAGTGCTCAGCTGCTTCCCAATGAAGATGAAGATGTGTCCAAGGCTCTGACACGGGCATTTAAGAAGCGTAGTATCAATGTAATGACTTCTACCGCTGTTCAAAAGGCCGATGTGAATGAGGATGGAGTGGGACTGCTTATCGAGGGAGAAACGCAAGAATCCATCCGGTGTGAACTGGTACTTTGTGCAACCGGTCGTACTCCCTATACAGGAGGACTTCATCTCAAGAATGCGGGAGTAGAACAAAATGAAAAGGGTTTTATTGAGGTCAATGCATCGTTACAGACGCTGCAGAAGCATATCTATGCCATCGGGGATTGCATCGCGACACCCGCTTTTGCCCACACGGCGTATGCTGAAGCCAGAATAGCCGTGCACAATATCATCAGTGGTGAGAAAATTGCCAATATCCATATCACTCCTTCAACGATCTTTACGCTTCCGGCTATGGCAAGCTGCGGACTGAAAGAGAAAGAGGCCAAAGAAGCAGGGCGTGCCGTCGAAATCAAAAAGGCCTTTTTCAAAGTCAACACAAAGGCCAAGATTCTCGGGGATGATTCCGGGTTTGCCAAGATGATCGTTTGCGCTGAAAGCGGTGTGATCCTGGGTGCTTCTATCATCGGCGCAGAGGCAACGGAGATCATCCATGAACTGGTGTTGGCGATTGAACAAAAGCTTACCGAGGGAGAGCTTAAAAGGATGATCCATGCCCATCCGACCGTCTCGGAGATCGTGAGTTATCTATAGAAGTTCTAAGGTATTTCTTTTTTAAGTTTAAGATTAAATACCTGACTCTATAGTTTAGGGTTTTTAGAGGTGCCCTCTAGTTGATCTTGTTATCAGTTTTTTAGAAACCGGGTAGTATCATTAAAAAAAGGAAGGGGAAAGATTATGGGAATTTTAAACAATATTCTTGCAGCCATAGACACTTCTGCAATGGCGGATGAAGTTTTAAAAAGAGCAATCTCTTTGGCAAAAGAGGAAAATGCGCAAATAACTGTTTTGCACAGTATAGATATCCCGATGTTTGAAACGCTTTTCGGCGGTGTCAGCGGTGAAGAGGAGATCAAAAAAACAATAGCAGAAAAAATGGATAGGTTAAATGCGGAAGCAAATGTGGAGTACCTTATAACGATCACAAGAGGGAAGCCTGCCTATGAGATCGTATTTGAGTCCGATAAACTGCAGAGTGATCTGATTATCATCGGTGCACACGGAAAGGAGAGTATAAATGATAGGTTTTTCGGCTCTACTGCCCACAAAATCGCACAAAAGAGCCATCGGCCGCTTTTAATCATTAAAACGCCTTTTACAGGTGACTATAAAAATATTTTAGCGCTTAGCAACCTTTCGGAGGCCTCCAAAAAAAGTATACGTTTTGCACAGGGCCTCTTTAAGCATGCAGATATCAAATTGGCGTATGCTTACGAGCAGATCAGTAATTTGGCGTTAAAATTTTATAATATTAAAGATGATAAAAAAGATGACTATAAAGAAGAAGTCAGAAAGATGGAAACTTATAACCTGGCAGAGTTTCAAAAAGCAGTTGGCATTAAAAATGCAGAAAAAGTTGAGTGTATCGCTCCTATCAGCGAACATTTGCTTGAAATAACAAAGCAGGAGAAGAGTGATCTGATTATCCTCGGTTCTCATGGTATCAAAGTGTCAGACTCTATTACGTATGGTTCCACATCCTCTTTCCTGATGAAAGCGGTTTCGTCAGATGTATTGATCTATGTGCCATTGGAAAAATAGAGATTTTTAGATGGATCTGAAAGAGCATGATATCATTACCCAAAATCTTTTAAAGAGTCTGGGAACTGTTGAAAATACAGAGCTTATACAGACCCATATCTCCACGATTATTTTAAGCGGTGATCTGGCCTACAAACTGAAAAAACCGGTTGATTTCGGTTTTTTGGACTACTCGACACTGGAAAAACGTCGTTTATACTGTTTTGAAGAGGTACGCATTAACGAGGGATTTGCATCCAAACTCTATCTGGGAGTTGTACCCATAACCGGCTCGATCGAAAATCCCCGAATCGATGGTGAAGGTAAAGTGCTGGATTATGCTGTCAAAATGCACCGGTTTGAGCAGCGTGATCAGCTTGACAGTATTGTCGAAGAAGAGGCTCTTGAAATCGAATCAATGGAGATGATCGCAAAGCTTGTTGTCCAATATCATAACAAAGCAGTCGTAGTTGATACGGCAAGCGATTATGGGGAGCCGCAGCGGGTGTTCTCGCCCATGCAGGAAAATTTTGACCTGCTTCAAACGATTGTAACTGAACATGCACTTGACGATCATTTGGCTTCTATCATAGCGTGGACATATGCGCAGTTTGATAAGCTGAAACCGTTGTTGGAACGCCGTAAAAGAGAGGGATTTGTCCGTGAGTGTCACGGGGATATGCATCTGCATAATATGGCACTGTATGAGGGTGAACTGATTTTGTTTGATGCGATCGAGTTTAATCCTTATCTCAACCATATCGACGTGATCAGTGACCTGGCATTTTTGCTGATGGATCTGGAGTATCGCGGACTGTTCAGCTATAGCAGCAGGCTGCTAAACTATTACCTGGAATTGACCGGCGATTATGAAGCAGTAGCACTTCTGGACTTTTATAAAACCTATCGCGCTATGGTCCGCTCAAAGGTGGCTGCATTGAGAGTTGCCCAGGAAATGGATCCGGATGAGCGAAGAAAATTAATAGATGAAGTAATCCGGTATATCGATCTGGCACTAAGCTATACTGAAAGAAAAGAGATTTTTTTAGCCATTACGCACGGTTTTTCCGGATCGGGAAAAAGCACCTTTGCTTTGATGATGGCTGAGCAGTACGGCGCAATTCGTGTCCGTTCGGATGTAGAACGGATGCGAATGTTTGAGCCGAAAGAGGGATCAGACAAGGCTGTTGAAGCAGGTATCTATACAGTTGAGGCAACCAAGGCAACCTATAGCCGACTGGTCGAACTTGCCAAAACTGTGCTCACAGGTGATTATCCTGTCATTCTGGATGC
>DAOWOG010000346.1 GCA_030642185.1 Helicobacteraceae bacterium
ATGGTCAGCAATCTTCCAAACCGTCGTGATGGGATTACCGCAGATGAGGTAATGTCCAAGATGCGTAAGATCACCGGAGAACTTCGTAAATGCGAAGGGATTTACCTTCTGGATAAAAACGGTGTGAAAGTGACGCCGACGTACCGTCCAAACGGTGAAAAAGATGAACTGACCGGGCAGTCTCATGTTGACAGGGCCTATTTTCATTTGGCGATGAAAGAGAAAAGCTGTGTTTTAACAGATCCTTACCCTTCACAGGTCTCTCAGGAGTTGACGGTAACGGCCTCTCAGCCGATTATGGATGAGAAAGGTGAAGTAGAGTATGTTGCCTGTCTCGATATTCCGCTTCAAGAGGTGCTGCATATTGCGCATCCGATGGCCTTAGACACATGGAAAAGTCGTTTCTTTGCAGTGACCTATGGACTGTTTGCTGTTGTGCTGGCAGCGGTGGCTCTGCTCCTGTTTGTCAAAGGGGTTGAACAGTTTGTCGAGCATGGTTTTGATTTTCGCCATATTGAAATAGAAGATATTTTTGAAGCGACCATTCTGTTGACACTGGCATTGGCGATTTTTGATCTTTCGAAGACGCTGATTGATGAAGAAGTGATGGGTTCTAAAGATCATCATGCGCATGATCATGCCGTTCATAAGACTATGATACGCTTTTTAGGCTCGATTGTTATTGCACTGTCGATCGAAGCATTGATGCTTGTTTTCAAATTTGCGATGACCGATCCGAAGAAACTGGAATATGCCATCTGGCTGATTGGCGGAGTCGGTCTGCTGCTGATAGGCATGGCAATCTATATAAAATTTACACGAAAAGAATAAGCACTTTAGCGATTCTCTGATCTTCAGAGCTTCGAGAAGTTGTTTTGAGAGTTTTTTAAGTGCGGTTCTACTGCACGTGAGCCTTCCGCTGAGGAAAACTTAGCGTTCACAGAAGGAATTTAGTTCCTTCTAGCATTGGCTTGTTGAGCCTTAAGCGTAATTAATAACAAGAAGAGATGATAAATGATTGGAATTGTTGACTACAACATGGGCAACCTTGCCAGTGTCAGAAATGCGTTTAACCTTTTGGGGAGTGAGACGGCTGTCGAGAGTGATCCGGAAAAACTTAAACTTTACGATAAGCTGATTTTGCCGGGTGTCGGCGCATTCGGTGATGCGATGGAACACTTGAAAGAGCGCGGCATGGATGAAGCACTTAAGGCATATGCTGCGAGCGGTAATACTATGATGGGTATCTGTTTGGGGATGCAGCTGCTGTTTGAATCAAGTCAGGAGTTTGGTGAACACAAAGGCCTTGGACTGATCAAAGGGCATGTCCAGGCGTTTGATACCACCCGTTTTGATCACCCTCTGAAAGTACCGCATATGGGTTGGAACCGTATGTTTACCAAAGATCACCCCTTGTTTGAGAAGCTTGATAGCGAGCACTACCTCTATTTTGTCCACTCGTTTCACGCCGTGGTGGATAATGCCAATGATACGATCGGACGTACCGAATACGGTTACAGCTTTACCAGCGCGGTCGCACACAATAATATACTTGGCATTCAGCCTCACCCCGAAAAAAGCCATAAAAACGGGCTTCAAATTCTACAAAACTTTATAGGACTCTAAGATATGACAATATTTCCGGCAATTGATTTAAAAGACGGCAAGGCAGTGCGCTTAAGCAAAGGCTTGATGGACAGTGCAAAAATATATTCGGATACTCCATGGGAGCTGGTGAAGACCTTTGAAGAGATGGGGGCTGAATGGGTTCATCTCGTTGACTTGAACGGTGCGTTTGCAGGTGAACCGAAAAACCTTGATGAAATCGTAAAAATTCGCGAAAACTGCAATGTCAAGCTTGAACTTGGCGGCGGTATCCGTGATGAAGCGACGATAAAACAGTACCTTGACCTGGGGATAGACCGCGTTATTTTAGGTTCTATTGCCGTGAAAGATCCGCAGTTTGTCAAAGATATGGCGGCCAAATACCCGGTCGTTGTTGGCATTGATGCCATTGACGGTTATGTTGCGGTCGAAGGCTGGGGCGAGGTAAGTGAAATGAAAGCGACTGATCTGGCTAAAGAATTTGCAAATGCAGGTGTTCAGGCGATTATCTGTACTGATGTCGGCCGTGACGGGATGCTGAGCGGAGTCAATGTTGAGTTTACCCTTGATGTTGCCCGTGCATCCGGCATAGATACTATTGCCAGCGGCGGTGTCAAAGATGAAAGTGACATTGTGGCGTTGAAAGCGACCAAAGAAATTACCGGTGTGATTGTCGGGAAAGCCTATTATGAAGGCACGATTAATCTCGCCGCATTATTGTAAAAAAGGGGAAACTGTATGCAAGAGTACTATCATGAGCTGATTCTTAATCCTTCTGACCATTACGCACTTTTCAGTGATTTTCTCTCCGATACACTGCCAATTGGTTTTGAAGAGACCGATGCTGGGTTTATTGTTCGAAGCGAAGATGAACTTGATACGATTGCATGGGGTGTAGAACAGTTTGCTGAAGCTTTACAGAAAGCACTTGGCAAAAGTGTTGATGTTGAAATCACTCTGCTAAAAAAGAAAAACAGCGATTGGGTCAAAGCCTACCAGGAGAGTATTACTCCGGTTGATGTTGCACCGTTTTACATTCATCCGACATGGGATGCTCCCAAAGAGGGACGCTATAACATCGTCATTGATCCGGCACTTGCATTTGGTACAGGGCATCACCCGACAACAGCCTC
>DAOWOG010000192.1 GCA_030642185.1 Helicobacteraceae bacterium
AAATCTTTAAACTTCTGTTTTGCCATTGTCAGACGATTGGGGTAAACATCATTGGCAAACATTGAGCGCGAGATGTCAAAAGCGGCGATAATATCGATCGTACTCGTTTTCACTTTGATCTCTCCGTGATCCGCATAGGGACGCGCCAGTGCAATAAGCATCAAAGCGATACTCAGTAACAGTAAAACACTTTTCAAAGTCGGTGAGACAAGACCTGTGTTGAGCTGCAGCTTTTCGAGCACCTCTTTCTCAAAGTATCTGCCAAGACGTTCGCGTTTGCGAAAGAGAAGGATGCCAAGCGGCAGCAGCAGTGCCAAAAGCATTAGTAACTCAGGCGATTTAAACTGCATAACTTCTCCTTCGTACATAGATATAGAGCATCAGCAGTGCCAAAGCCGCCCCTAAAGGATAATGATAAAAGTAGTGTTTCTTCACATATTTATCGGCTTTGATCTCACTCTTTTCCAGACGATCGATCTCTTTGTACACCTGTTTCAGCTTTTCAACGGTTCCTGCGGCATAAAACACCCCTCCCGTCTCGGATGCTATTTTATTGAGCACTTCCGGATTGAAATCTCCCACACCTCCGACACCGATGACATAAACTTTTATCCCGTACTTTTTCGCCGTTTTTATCGCAATATCAAGCGGAATGGTATTGGCATTGTCGATGCCATCAGTGAGCAGAATTGCAACCTTGTGTTTTGACTGCGATGCTTTAAACAGTTTTGAACTCATAAAAAGCGCTTCATAGAGTGCTGTGCGCTGCGTTCCGGCGATACCGACATTGATCTTTTCAGTTCAAGTGTACGTGTCGCAATCGCACGGCGGTAGAGGTTAAAACTGCTGACAATAATCTCGTTAGGCGTCTCATCAATGATAATATCAACGCCCAAAAGCATCTCAAGCGTCTTGATATTGCGCCCTTCCCTGCCGATAATACGGCCTTTGAGCTCATCATCATTCAGATGGACAAAATTGATCAGACGCTCTGATGCAAACTCACCGGCAAAGCGTGATGTCGCCTGTGCGAGAATATAATTGGCCTTGCGTTTTCCGTCAGCTTTCGCCTCGTTCTCATACCGGCGGACGATATGGGCAATGTCCGCACGTGACTGCTCACGAACCTGATCAAGCAAAATCTGTTTGGACTCTTCCTGCGTCAATCCGGCACTGCTTTCTACCACTCTGATCGCATCACCGATACGTTTTTCGTACTCGGTTTTTAATTGATCCAACGCCTTTTCCTGACGTTCTACATCCAGACGGCTGTTATCAACCTGTTTTCGTACGCGCTCAACCGTTTCACGTTCCTGGGAAATAAAATGTTCAAGCTCATTTTCACGCTTCTTTAAATTCTCTTTCTGTTTTGCAAAATCCTGTTTGACCTTCTCACTTGTTTCATCATATTTTTTTTGGGCTCTAAGCTCAATCTCCTGCGATTTAAGGCTGGAACGTTCCAGAATGATCTCTGACTCGTTCTCAATCGCCTTGGCCTTCGCTTTGGCCTGAACAACATAAATATCAAAATTTGCGCTGTTGATTTTTTTGGAGATTAAAAAACCTAAAACTCCGCTAAGCGTGGCAATGCCGCCGCCTAAGAGTATTTCGTTTAACATTTTTTATCCTCGCCGCATTAAAGCACTTGCACGGTGTCAAGAGGAGGTCCGCCGATATATCATAATCATCACAAATACGTTTATTCGAATAACAATGTGTCGATTGTACAAAAATTATAATAGGTTTTGTTTGTAATCGGGCAAAAAAACGATCATACATCCCTTTGCCAAAACCGATTCGACGGCCGTCCGCATCCACACCTACTGCCGGTACGATAGCTACATCAATATTTTTTATTTTTTTCAGTGTATTACCCGCTTCGTAAATACCAAACTGTTTACGTTTTAGCGGTAATCTAAATGGTACCATCTTGAAACTGACACCTTCCATAAACGGTAAATAAAGCGCTTTTGAACGCCGTAAATACCGAATGCTGTTACGGATATCCGGTTCAGTCGTCAACGGCCAAAACACGAGTACCTTTTGTGCCTTGAGTTTTTTAATCGCATGGAGAAGATGCATGTTGAGCTGATGATCAAGATAGGCTTTATTATGCTTCGGAAGATTCCTGAACTTATCTAAACACAACTGACGCACATCTGCTTTTGTTACAGACATAATTCTTCTTTAATAAGGACTCTTTTAAAACCCTGAGTTATAATGACGCATATTTTAGCAGAAAGGCTTTAAATGCTTAAAAAAGCGCTCTTTTTCAGTGCCTTCATCATGACACTTCTGTTTCAAGGCTGCAGTGACAGCACTTCATCTTCTGATGAAGCCAGCCAAATGCTCTCCGGCAAAAGTTATACCCTGAAAGATACCGACGGGAAAAGCTATACTGTTCTCAAAGAAGGTAATAATTTCGCACTTGAAGGTCATAAAGACAAAGTGGTCCTTTACGATATTTTTGCAACGTGGTGTCCGCCTTGCCGTGCAGCCGCACCGGCACTGTCAAACCTGCAAAAACGCTATGCCAAAGATGTTTTGTTTTTGGGTGTCACCATCGAAGATGATAAATCAAACGATGATATCCTGGCCTTTAAAAAAGAGTACGGAGCCGACTACACCATTGTCAACTCCAAGGACAATATCGCACTTTCACGTGCTATTGCATCCTCGATCAAGGTTGGACAGCGTTTTCCGATCCCGCTGATGGTGATGTATAAAAACGGCAATTACATCACGCATTACGTCGGAGCGATCCCCGAAGAGATGATTGAAAGCGATATTAAAAAGGCACTCGGAAAATAATGTTTGACTATTTTACAAAAGGGCTTGAAAAAACTGCTGATGCAATGAAAACAGTCGCCCCAAAACAGCGCAAAAAAATCCCTCTTGATGAACTCGAAGACATTCTTCTTGAAGCCGATATCGAGTATGCTCTGATCGAAATCATCACGCGTGAGCTTTATGAGGATACGGTAACCCGAAAGCAGCTTGAATCAAAACTGCTGGCAACCATGGCCTGGGCCAACTATACCAAACCGGAATTCAGTAAACCCTTCGTCGACCTTATCATCGGTGTCAACGGTGCCGGTAAAACAACCACCATTGCCAAATTGGCAAAACGCTACAAGGACAAGGGCAACCGGGTTATGCTGGGAGCATCTGATACTTTCCGGGCTGCGGCAATCGAGCAGTTGACCCGCTGGGCAGACAAACTGGAGGTGCCTATCGTCTCTTCGAAGCAAGGGCATGATCCCGCCGCTGTCGCATATGATGCCATCGAATCTGCCAAAGCCAAAAGCTTCGAAAATGTCATCATCGATACTGCCGGGCGTTTGCACACACAAAAGAACCTCTCCGGTGAACTTAAAAAAATTGTCCGTATCTGTGACAAAGCCCATCAAGGTGCACCGCACCGCAAAATGCTGGTGATCGACGGAACACAGGGCAACTCCGCTATCGCTCAGGCAAAAGCCTTTAACGATATGATCGGTATCGACGGCATCATTATCACCAAGCTTGACGGCACGGCCAAGGGGGGCTCTATTTTCAGTATCGCCTATGCCCTGCAGCTGCCTATCCTCTACGTCGGTGTGGGTGAACAGCCTGACGATCTGATTCCTTTTAACAAGTACGCATTTATCGATAATTTTCTCGATGCTATTTTTCTTATTGAAGAAGAGACCGTTATCTCCTCTTCAGGTGATCAGATCCGTGCACTGAGTGAAGCACAGTATCAGCAGATTTATAAACGTATCGACAATGATGGCTACGATGTTCTTTCCAAACACTTTGTTCGTGACAAAAACACATGGAATGAGTATAAACTCATCACCAATCTGGAAAAACAGCAGCTTGAAATTATTGACCAACAGGGAAATATCCTTAAAAGCTATTCGGCAGATTCAGATTCCTTAGCTGTAAGTGATAATAAAGAGACTGCTGCAAAAGAGACAGAAACTCCGGCTATACCGGCTGTAAAGGTTCAGGCACTTACCGAAGAGCAGTATAAAACACTTTACAGACTCATCAACAATGACGGCTATGATGTTTTGTCCAAACACTTTGTACGTGAACAGAGCACTTGGAACGAGTTCAAACTAGTCGTTAATGAAGATCTTCAGCAGATGGAGATTCTCAACAGAGACGGTACTGTTTTGAAAGCCTATAAGGCTGAAAATCTTGCCTGAC
>DAOWOG010000141.1 GCA_030642185.1 Helicobacteraceae bacterium
TGCTCATAAGAGAGCTCTATCGCGGCCTTGCTGTTCTCTTTGGAAATCTCCAGACTGTTTTGCGAGGCAACCACCACGTCAAAGTCAAAATCACTACGATAGACAGAAGCATGAGGATACAGCTGATTCATTTTAGTAAAGTTACTGTCGGTTTCGATCAGTATCGTCGTAAACGGAGTGACATTGTGATATCCGGATGGTGCATTCAAAATCGGAGTAAAAGGTTCTCCTTCATCAGGAATACCATTTTGGTTCATATCGTTGACACCTTCAGAAACCTCGACAGTATCATGTGTCGCATAACCTGTATAGTACCCTGCACCTTGCGAAGAGGCTTCAGTAAGCAAAGCAGCACCGACCTTGACCTGTGCATTAACCACATAGGCATCCGAAACACGGACACCTATCAGGCCGCCTGAAGATGATGTACTGCTTGATCCGCATCCCGCAAGGACAAAGAGTACTCCTGCTGTCAGGACAAAATTTTGCTGTTTCAATATGTCATCCTCCTAATATCCATGCTCTGCATAGTAGGCAATAGCAATTACGATACCGGCTACTGCCAATACAAGCATAAGTATTTTAGCAAAACTGTAGGGATGTTTTCCTATAATCTCACCGCTTCGACCATTAATCACGTACTGATAATTTTTACCGTTAAAAGTAAAAGATGCCGTGTATACAGGCAGCAGTACCAGTTTAAATGTCGTGTCAAAATAATCACTCCTTAATGAAGTGATCTGCTGTCGGTCTCCGCCGATTTGACGGCGGACACTGCGGCGTATTGCCTGCTGCATTTTTTCCTTTGCCTTCTGAAAACCGCTCTCAAGTTCAAGACCGTACACTTCACTCTCAAAACCGCTCAGGTAGGCTTCATTATAATCAACCAAATTTTCCAGGTCCCAATCTTCAAGCTGATAGGGTATGGATGTCGAGGCGATCACAAGGATATCATCAAAGGACTGATCAATCGTGCCGCTGACATCGCTCCAGCGAACCCTGGTAACGGTTACTTCACGTAATCGCTGCTGCCCTTTTATCCTGACCCATTTTTGTTGGCGTACCTGATACTCAACACCGCGTCTGCCGTTGTAGAGGCTGTGTGTATTGCTGTCATAGGTCCAGTAGGGTGCATAAACCCCGACAAGCCGGCTGTCGGCTCCACTGTAACGTTTAAGTTTTTCGGGAGCGAACCATCGGCTTTTCAGCCATTTTTGAAATATTTCTTCAGACTCCCGGCGGGTAATTTTAAAGGGCAACAGTGCCTGCGCTTTGATAGGCCTGTAAAGTTCTGTTTCATTGACAATACCGCTGCCGCAATAGGGACAGACACTGGCATGCGTGTTTTCATTCAGCTCAAAGACCGCTGCGCAGGAGGGACATTTCAGACTCGTAATTCTTTTTTCTGCTATCGCAAAATTTTTCAGCTCTGCAACTGCTTTATCGTAATCTTTTTCAAAAATTTTCGAGAACTGCTGCTCAATGATATTGACATGGCCGCAATGCGAACAGGTCAATTTGCCTGTTACAGCTGAAAAAGTCAGTTTTCCTCCGCACCGTTCACAGGGAAAAATTACCTCCTGTCTCATCAAAAAAATCTTTCCATTCTAAGACGGCAACGGCGGCGGGACGGAACCGAACAGCGTTTGAAACTCACTCATTTTTCCGGCTGATTCCCAGCCGTCCATTCCCTCACGCCAGGCAAGTGTTTCACGATCAATCATCCCTGAAGCGATCTTGCGTTTGATCTGCTCAAGCGTAAAAGGTCCCGCAGCCGCTCCGTCAATGGCAAAATGGTACGTCTGCGCTTTCGGGATCGGCGGCGGTGCCGAAGGCGTCGAAGAGGCGTGCTGCATATTTGAAACCATCTGCTGAGCCATAGCAAAACCCATACCCATACCCATCGCTTCACCTGCTGCAGATGCAGTACCTCCGGAAGCTGTAAATGCCTCTGCCGACTGATATTTGAGATAGTCATCCAGATTGCCGACCAGTCCCATTCCGGTACGTTTGTCCAGTGCCTCTTCCACTTTTGACGGAAGCGAGATATTTTCGATCAGCAGTTTTGTCAACTCCAGACCGTATGCCTGAAACTCCGGCGCAATTTTCTCATCGATAAATTGGCTCATCTGTTCGTAATTGGCAGCCATATCCAAAACAGGGATTCCGGACTGACCGACAATGCCGGCAAAACGTGAGACGATCAGATTGCGAAGCTGATTGCTCATCTCATCAACGGTAAAATAGCCGTCGGTACCGACAATCTCACGCAAGAAGGTTTCAGGATCATCGATACGGACAGTATAGGTTCCAAATGCACGCACACGCACCGGACCGAACTCCTTGTCACGCAGCATCAGCGGGTTCTTTGTGCCCCACTTCAGATCCACAAAACGGCGAAGATTAAAAAAGTAGATCTCGGCCTTGAACGGACTCTCAAAAGCATGATCCCAATGTTGCAGAGTGGTTAAAATCGGCATATTGGCAGTTTTGAGCTCATAAATTCCCGGAGAAAAAATGTCTGCGATCTCACCTTCGTTGACGAACACGGCAACCTGTGATTCTCTGACCGTCAGTTTGGCACCATATTTGATCTCATTCCCATAACGCTCAAAACGATACACCATTGTGTCATTAGAGTTGTCCGTCCACTCGATAACATCAACAAATTCGCCGAATATTTTATCAAACAGGCCCATCTATTTCTCCTCTGAGATTTCTTGGTGTGCTTTAACGGCCAGCAATGTTGATTTGAGATCATTTTCAAGGGTTTGCAGCTCATCTTCTGCTTTTTCGCGGGCTTTTTTACCTTCATCGGCAATTACCAATCCCTCTTCGATAGTTTCGATCAGCAATTGATTTGCCAGCTTGACACTCTCGATATCAAACACGCCGCGCTCTGCCAGGGTACGGGTCTGACGATTGGCCTCTTTCAGGTTTTTGGCATTAGCCTCCAAAAGTTCATTGGTCAGATTCATCGCATCATCAAGGACTTTACCCGCTTTCTGGTTACGATAGATCGTTATCGTCTGTGCCAGCTGATTTTTCCATAACGGTACGGTATTGACCAGGGTTGAGTTCATTTTATTGACCAGTGTTTTATCATTCTCCTGTACCATACGGATAGACGGAAGACTTGCAGTGCAACCTGACGTGTCAGTTTCAGATCATGAAGACGGCGCTCAAAATCATCCCGGACAGCGCGCAGGTCTCTGAGCTCCTGTGCCTGGAGCAGATCATCACTCTGCCTGGCACTCTCTGTGAGCGCCGGAATCTCTGTAGAGTCAAGAAGAACAAGTTTCTGCCCTCCGGCAGTAATGTAGAACTCCAGTTCATGGATATAGCTCAGGTTTGCATCATAGAGTCGATCGAGTGACTCAATATCATGCAGCAGCACCCCTTTCTGGCGTTCCATCTCATCCGTAATTTTGGCGATCTGCTCTTTTGTATCATCATACCGGCTTAAAAAAACCACCAGCGGTTTGGCCTTGCCGAAAAGCTTATCAAAAAAGCCCTGTTTTTGATTGGGGTCAAGTGTATCGACATCAAAACCTTTAATGGCAGCGATCATATTTGAAAGCGGTGCACCCGTTTTGCCCAGATCTTTGTTTTTAACCCCTTCAAGCATCTGAGAAGAGACTGCCGTTACCTGCTCCTGCGCCGAAGCTCCGAAATGAATCACTGAAGCAGTACTGCCGAGATCGATTTTTGCAACCAATTCGGCAACCTTTGCCTCTTCACTTTTATCGATCACTATTTCCGGGAGATTTTCTGTCTGTTTCATTATTATTTTTCCTTTACTCAGAGTATAAACGTTTTTTAAGTACTTCGATCTGAATATCCAAATTCAGCTTATCGTCGTCAAGCAATTTATCATACTGACTGTCGAGTTTTTCTGCCGTCTGATGCAAAGCATTCAGAAAATCTTCCCGCATGGATGCGGCATGGCCCTGCTGTTCAAGCTTGCTGTAGGTATCGCCCATTTTACGAAGTTCTGAAAGATAACTGATCAGATAGGTACGTGCACGTTCATAATCAGAAGGTTCCGACTCAATATGTTTGACAATGCGTTCAAAACCGTCAGCCATTTGAAGCATCGCATGGCGAACATCGGCATCGCCTAGACGAAAGGCTGCTTTTCGGATCGCCTCAACATCTTCTCGTGCCTTGATCAGGAGTGTCAGGATGCGTTCTGCCGAACGATCACTCTCAAAACCTTCGAGTTTATCTTTTCGGGGATCAAATCCATAATAGAGATACCATCCGAGCAGGACGCTAAGGCCCAGTGCAGCGGAAGCAAAGAGACCGTAACCGCCAAGAAAGTAAGCCGAAGCGAACGTGGCGGAACTTAACAGACTGCCGGCAAGTGTTTTCAACGGCATCTTGGGTGCACGGGCATGACCGGCATGCTGATAGATTTTTTCAAGAGCAATCCCTCTGCGAAGCATAACAAAGGCCCCAACGAAGGCCGCAAAAATCAGTAAAGAGACACCAAAGCAGAAGACATTGCCTTTAGAGAGTGATCTGATCGCAAAAAAAAGGTAGTTTATCCCGATAAACAGAAACAGAGAACCTGTTAAAAGCGGTGTGTATTTTTGCATAGGACTTTTGCGATCTTCAGCACGGTAGCGTTTGGCATGCTTGAACTCATTTTGCGCAGGCATTAAACACTCCTTCGCATGCAGTAATCACCAGTGCACTGTACAGCAGCAGAAAACCGGTACCGATCCGTATCCATTTTGGCATGTATTCACATCTTTTTTTGAATGATTATACCCTACAATCCCCAACGTGTACGATTAAATCATGTCATTTGCATCATTAGTACAAAGCGGCTAAAATACAACGAAAGCACAATACAGACAGGAGAACTTATGAAACAGATCATTGCTTTATTATTATCAGGTATCACACTCTATGCCCTTGAAATCGGGGCACAACTTCCTTCAGTCTCACTCGAAGGTGAAAATGGCGGTAAACTCGACGGATCCATTTTCAACAGTGACACTCTGCGCGACAAAATACACGTTGTTTTCTACGTCGATCCCGATGAGAA
>DAOWOG010000234.1 GCA_030642185.1 Helicobacteraceae bacterium
GTGCGTGGGCCTCGCGCCGAGCGAAACCTAGTGTTAACGTAGCTAAACGGACGTGTTCGTTTGGCGTCACTTAAGTATTAATATTCATCTTCATTTATGTCAGAATCGTCATAGGGATCCATGTGGATGATGGAGTGGACTCTGTCATTCGAAAAGAGTTGACGAATGTCATCCTCGATATGGTCACTGATACGGTGCGCATCATAAAGAGTGATACTGACGTTAAAGACGACATGAACGGCTATGAATTTATCAGATCCGGACTGGCGCGTTCGCAGATGATGAAAGCTGGTAATGTCTCGGTTGTTTTCAAGCAGGGCATTAATACTACTGACCTCTTCTTCACTCAGCGAGGCGTCCATCAGCATCAATGTCCCTTCTTTAATGATCGGGTACGCGCTGTAAATCATATAGAAAGCGATCAGTATTCCCAAGATCGGATCGATCAGGTCAAAATCAGTGTAGGCCATTGTCACAAGTGCAATCAGGATAGCGGCATTGGAGAAGAGATCGGTTTTATAGTGCAGTGCATCGGCACGAATGACCATATTGTCAGTTTTTTTAGCCACATACTGTAAAAACCCGACCAGTATGGCGGTAATAATGATTGAGACGAGCATAACGGCAATCGATTCATTTAAATACTCAGTCGGACGGTAGTGAATAATTTTGACCATTGCTTCGTAAAAGATGAAAATACCCGAAAGAGAGATAATCGTCCCCTCAATTACGGCGGCGATCGGTTCGAGTTTGCTGCGTCCGAAATTAAACTGTTCATCCGGTGCTTTGTCAGAGTGATGCAGTGCAAAAAAGTTGAAGATCGAGACAGAAAAATCAAGAAATGAGTCGATGGCGGAGGCCAGTACGGCAACAGAACCGCTCATAATTCCGACGATCATTTTCATGGTCACCAAAACAGCAGCAGTCAAAGAAGAGATAAAAGTGGCTTTTTGTTCTAATCGCATAAATGTGATTTTAGCAAAATATTGATAAAGTTTCAACACTGAAATTGAAAAGGGATGATGTGGATTTAGAGCAGATCAGGCAAGAACGTCAGAAATGGATGACGTGGAAAAATATCGCGCCTGTTCGTGAAGCATTGGAGGCATTGCCTGATATTGAAGTAAATGTCGAATTGGGTGATATTATTGCAATGAGTAGCAGTCAATCACTTGATATGCAGCAGATAGAAGAGACGGCACGGATGATGATGCCGTGGCGAAAAGGGCCGTTTGATCTGTTTGGGTTGTTCATCGACACGGAGTGGCAGAGTTTTATGAAGTACAACCTGCTGCGTCCGCATTTTAATCTCACCGGAAAACGCGTCGCGGACATTGGCTGCAACAACGGATACTATCTTTTCAGAATGCAAGAGGATAACCCGGCGAAACTGGTAGGGTTTGATCCCTCAGCCGTCTACAAAAGCCAGTTTGATTTCATCAACCACTTTGCAAAGACAGAGATCGTCTATGAACTGCTCGGGGTGGAACATGTACAATTTTATGAAGAGAAGTTTGACACTATCTTCTGCCTGGGCGTACTTTACCACCGTAGTGATCCTGTCGCCATGCTCAAACAGCTCTTTAAAGGCCTCGAAAAAGAGGGAGAGGTAATTTTGGATACATTTATGATTGATGGAGACGAAGAGATCTGCCTGAGTCCGGCGGGAAGCTACTCCAAGATTCCGAATATCTATTTTGTACCTACGATACCTGCACTTGAAAACTGGTGCCGCCGTGCCGGTTTCAGCGGCTTTGAAGTGCTGGAAACCTCCGTCACTTCTTCGGATGAACAGCGTAAAACAGAGTGGATCGAAGGCCAAAGCCTCGAAGATTTTCTGGATCCGGAAGACCCGACAAAAACCGTCGAGGGTTACCCGGCACCGAAGCGTATCTATGTTCGTCTTATCAAGGAGAAAAAAAAGTGACACTTACCTATCAAGACAATACGTTACAGTGACGTAATATGTGCTAAATGGCAGTTCCAAAAGAAAATCTTAAGAGAAATAAAATAAAATAACATGGAGTCTGTCGGATTAATCTGACAGACTCCAAGTAAAGGTACATAATGAAAAAAATCATGTTTGGGTTTCTTCTCAGTGCTCTGTTTTTTGTGACACTTAATGCTGCGTCTTTGGAACGTTCGGCACGCAATTATCAGGCCAGGTATTGTAAGGAACTCTCTATCGCGAAACTTCAAGAACAGTTGAAAGATTCCAGAGCAGAAAATAAAAAGCTGATCAGCGAAGGTTCAGAATCGTGTAAAAATGCAGGTGAAACTTTTAATACGATGAAAGCTGAACGCAAGGGCAGACAATTGTTCGATCATTGTGAATCTTACCGTTATGGAGATATCAGAAAAACAATCCATAAAAACAAGGTTATCATTAGAGCATCGGAATCTGAATTAAAGGAACGTAAAAAATGAAAAAGTTATTGACAGTATTGACAATGGCCTATGGCATGCTCTATGGGGCAGGAAGTTGTGATCTCTCCCAATACGGTAATGTGGATGTTACATGGAAATCCTATAAAACACCTGCAAAAATCGGTGTAGGCGGTCATTTTACTTCCGTCGAGTACCAGGCTGCTGCCCCGGTGGCAAAAAACTTCAAAAAATTGCTGATCGGATCAAAAGTTATCATTAACAGCGATTCTGTTGATTCAAACAATGCCGGACGTGATGCCACGCTGGTAAAGTTTTTCTTCAAGATGATGGCCGGAGCAAATTTACAGGCAGAAATTGTTGATATTAAAGCACATAAAGTCAAGCGGGGAGAGCCAAAACCCGGTGTGATTACAATAGCTGTAAAGATGAACGGTGTCACCAGAAAAGTACCGATGAACTACCGCTACTTTAAAGGTGAATTGAGTGCAAAAGGCGTTATCGACCTTTTTGATTTTAAAGCAGAGAGTGCACTGACTTCCATCAATACAACCTGTTATGACTTGCATTCGGGTAAAACCTGGAGTGACGTTGAGATCGGTTTTGACATGAAAATAAAGGCAGTGTGTCTTCCAGATATAAAATAGGTGTCACGTGCGGAGTAAGAATCTGTACAATTCTGACGGCTACTCCCTAAAATAGGTTTTTTTTTGGGAGGTCCTTAACGAGCAACAGGCTTATTTGGAAGCTGTATAAGCGTTTCCAGCGGAAGGTGCAAGGCAGCAGCAAGATTCGTAATCATAGAGAGTGAAAGATTGATTTTTCTGTTGAGCACCTCTGAAACTTTGCTTTTATTGCCTATATAGGGGACAAGGTCTTTTTGTTTTAAATGCATCTGTTGCATACGAACTTTTATTGCTTCAATTGGATCAGGTTCAGTAATAGTCCAGTTTTTTTCTTCATACTTTTCAATGAGTATAACTAATATCTCAAGTTCATTACTAAGCTCAGCCTCAAGAGCAGGTTTAAGCTCAATAAGAACATCAACCTTTTCTAATACTTTATTATATTGGGATTCTTTTGTTATTGGTTAAAGTAGCATAGTTATATCTCCTGTGAATTAATTTTGTCATCCTCTGAATGAGTACCTATAAATTTTACTCTAACTATCTTACGAGAATAGTCAATATGAACTATAAGGCGAAAGTCATTTCCTTTAATATTAAAAACAACTCTATTATCTTTTAAAAAAGAAGCTGA
>DAOWOG010000200.1 GCA_030642185.1 Helicobacteraceae bacterium
ATTTTTAAAGCAGCGTATCCGCATCCCGCAGTATATTTTACAGCAGGCATCGCAAAGAACCGGCGTTTCAGTCAACGACATAAGATATTATTTAACATATATTTCGTATCATATAGATAGGAAAGCTGAGCAGGGACTGCAAAAATTCTGGAGACTTAGCTCAAAACACTAAAAATGAGGTTCAGATGAAGTTTGTGGTTCTGTTACTGTTCTTATTGACAACTTTACTGACGGCATCTTCGATCATGCCTCTTCCGCAGCAGCTTAATGACATCAATATTGCTAAAGCGAAGCTTGGCAAAAAACTTTTTCAAGAGACCATTCTTTCCGCAGATAATTCGGTCTCCTGCCACAGTTGTCACAATTTTAAATTCGGCGGGGCGGACCCCAGACCAGTCTCTTTGGGAGTCAACAAAAATAGAGGAAATATCCAGTCACCGACAGTCTACAATGCACGTTATAACTTCAAGCAGTTTTGGAACGGCAGAGCAGATACCCTGCTGGATCAGGCGGATGGTCCGGTACATAACCCTATGGAGATGGGAATGGATGCTGTGGTCATTGAGAAGCGGCTCAATGCGAATGCCGCATATCGAAAAGCATTTATGCGCGTGTACGGAAGCTCAAAAGTCCTTTACCGCCAGGTAATCGATGCCATTGTGGAGTTTGAGATGGCCCTGGTGACACCAAACAGTAAATTTGACCGCTATTTACGCGATGAGATACAGTTAAGCGAGCGTGAGATGAAAGGATACCTCTCCTTTAAACAACGCGGTTGTATCACCTGCCATAACGGTATTAATATCGGAAGCAACTCGTTTCAAAAAATGGGACTGTTTAACCCCTATGATTTCAACGGTACTTATCCGGATCGTCACGCTATCACGCATCAAGAGTACGATAAAAATGTTTTTAAAGTTCCGACACTCCGAAATATTGAATTGACTGGGCCCTATTTTCATGACGGTTCAGTCAATACACTGAAAGAGGCCGTCGAAAAGATGACCTTCCACAATCTGGGCTTTAAGATGAAAGAGGTTGAACTTGACAATATGGTTCTTTTCCTGAAGACCCTTACCGGGGAACAGCCCGCTATATTGGGTGTAAAATGAAATTTAACTCCAAGGTATTGTTTTCGACGGGTCTGGGAGTCATCTCCTTGATACTGCTGGTCTATTTTTATTTTTTACAGCGTGATTTCAGCCGTGATTACAAAAGTGTTGTCGAAAAATTCCAGGTGCTTGAGAACAGTTTTGGCCAACTCAATTATGAAATTCTGCAGAGTTCGCTGTTCGCTTATCATAATCAGGATGAGATCGCCAATCGTGTCGATAAAATTGAAACAAACTTTGAAATGCTCAAAAGTGAAGCGATACTTCAGCAGCCGCAATATGTCCAGGTGAAAACAGTGCTTGAAAACCTGAACAGAACGGTTGAGGAGTATGTAAGCGGGATAAACCGCTACATGATGCTCAATGCCGGTTATAAGAACTCGTTCGTTTTTCTCTCGACACATGCAGAAGAGAGTGTCAAACTGTTTCCTCCCGGGGCACACATTCATGCAGAAATTCATAAGATTGTAAATGCTCTTTCTGTTGCAAGGCGTATGCTTGATGCAGATTATCTCAACAGCATAGCGTGGCAGCTTGAATCCCTTTCGGGTGATGATGAATATGCAAAGGATCAGCGTGAGTTTATGGAGACCTTTATTCTGCATGCAAAATATATCACAAAGAACTTTCCGGATTATATCAGCAGTATCAACCGTCTGCTTCAGGCACAGGCAGAGCTGCGTCTCAATGAGGCACAAAAGCTGTTTGTCAGCGTAGCCCAATCGGATGTGAAGACGCTTGATCAGCTGGCACTGCTTCTTTTTATTCTCATTATCGGGGCAATAGCTTTGATTTCAATTCTGTTTTACCGTTCAGGCAAAGAGAACATTCATCTTCAGCGTTTACAGCAGGACCTTCGCCGTTCACTCAGCCATGATCAGCTGACGGGTCTGTTAAATCGGTTCAGTTTTGATTCGATGCTGAGTGAGACTGATTCCCCGACACTGCTTTTGATTAATATTGACAGGTTTAAACATATCAATGATTTTTACGGTACCCGGACCGGCGATGTGATTTTAAACGAACTTGCTTCACTTATTCAGCTGCAGATGCTGAAGGATTACAACCCGCTTTACTTTCGTCTGGGCGGTGATGATTTCGGCATTGTATTATATGAGATTGAAGAAGAGACGGCAATACGGATCGCCAAAGCAATTGATACGACTATTGAAGCGTATCCGTTTATCGTAGATGGTATTGAAATCTATATCTCTGTTGCAATCTCGGTGAACCATACTGCACCCTATATGGAAAATGCTGATATGGCATTGAAATATCTTAAAGAGTACCATAACGAGAAGGTGATCTATTTTGATGAAAGTATGCGTTTAAAAGAGAAAGCGCAGCATAATCTTGCGACCATGAAGCTTATCAAATCAGCGGTAGAAAACAATCAGATAGTTCCCCACTTTCAACCGATCGTCAATTTATATTCAAGAGAGATCGAAAAGTATGAAGCGCTGATGCGTATCGAGTTGGAGGACGGAACATTGCTGTTTCCCGGTGATTTTTTAGCGGTGGCTGTACAGACAACCTATTATCGTGATATGACCCGGATTATGCTGGAAAAAGCATTTAAGCGTTTTCAGAAATTCAGCTATCGTTTTTCCATCAATCTTAGTATGCAGGATTTGATGAATGATCAGCTTATGGAGACATTGATAAACGTATTGGAAAGTGACCTGGAGACGGCAAAACGACTGGATATTGAGCTGCTTGAGAGTGAAGAGCTGGATGATTATTCCTATGTGACACGATTTATCAAGCGGATAAAATCCTATGGCTGTCGTATTTCGATCGATGATTTTGGGAGCGGTTATTCCAATTTTGCCTATGTCAATGCCTTACCGATCGATGTGTTAAAAATAGACGGCTCTCTGGTGCGTTCCATCCTTGAGGATCCGCGCAGTTTACAGACGGTTAAAACGATTGTCGTGTTTGCCCGCAACCTTCAGCTTGAGATTGTGGCTGAGTTTGTTGAAAATGAGGAGATTGCAGAGATGCTTACGGAGCTGGGTGTCACCTATGGACAGGGGTACTATTTCGGAAAGCCGTCTACTACGATTATTTAAATACATACGGACATATGATTTTGTGCTACAATTTTGCAGGTGCCCATAATAAGGAAAATAATGTCTGAAACTTCTTCTCAAATGAATGCAATCTGTTCGCAAATACTCACACGAAATGACTTGCAAGTTGATCATCTGCTTTTACAGCAGCTTTTAGAGCAGGATATTGTGACACGTATCATGCTTGATGACAACCATACCGTTGTACGTATCTACTCAAAAGAGCAGATCTACCTTTCAGATATTACGCCGATCTTATATGATTTTGATTTTGTGATTATCGACGAGGTAACGTATATCATAGAAGAGAACGGCAAGACCATTCATGTTTGTCGTTTCAACCTTACAAGCGGTGACACGAAAAAGCTGACACAGGCAAAAAACAATATTGAATCCGTCATTTCTGATGCACTGTTGGGAAGAATTTTCAGTCAGTGCCGGATTTTTTCTCTGGTCTATCTGCAAAATCTTTCTATTCGTCAGGTGACGCTGCTGCGTGCCATCATAGAGTACATCAATCAGGCAGTACCCTCAATCAATTATGAGACGATATTGCAGACATTGACGACCTATGATGAACTCTCTCACCTCTTTTTACATTATTTCAGTACCAAGTTTGATCCGAAAATAGAAGCGCGAAAGAAGAAGCTTGAAGAGCTTGAGCTTTTGATTGAAGAGGCGATTAAAACGGTACCGAAAATTATGGATGACCGGATATTGAAGCTGACGTATGCCCTGCTGCGCGCATTGAGCCGAACCAACTACTTTTTAAACAAGGATACGATCTCTTTTAAAATTGATATGGTTCGATTTTCCGAAAATCTTAAAGGCATGCAGCCGCGTATCGAATCTTTTGTCTATCACCCTGATTTCAGCGGTCTGCATCTGCGTATGAGCCGTATCAGCAGGGGCGG
>DAOWOG010000019.1 GCA_030642185.1 Helicobacteraceae bacterium
CTTGATTAAGCGCAAAATAGAACCGCTATTTGTTTGGGTATTTAGTTGGTGGAGTAATAAGAGACCAAAGGGGCTTTGCCCATTTGGTGTTAAATCGAGACTATCTACTCTTGTTCTTCTACAAATTGAATTTCCTGATCTTTATAGATACCGGTTCCAACCGGAATAGTACGGCCGATAATAACATTTTCTTTCATATCATTCAGGTCATCTACCTTCGCAGAGACAGCTGCCTCTGTCAGAACTTTTGTCGTATCCTGAAATGACGCTGCAGAGATGATCGAGTCAGCACTTACTGAGGCACGTGTAATTCCGACCAAAAATGGTTCTGCCGTTGCCGGTTCACCGCCAAGACGCAGGATCTTTGCATTTTCTTCTACAAATTTTTTCTTGGAGATCAGATCACCCTGAATGAATTTTGTATCGCCTGAACGTACAATTTTGACTTGACGGATCATCTGCGTAAAAATAACTTCAATGTGCTTATCGGCAATGTTAACCCCTTGACGGCGATAGACCTGCTGCACTTCGCTTACAAGGTAGCTGTACAGTGCTTTGACACCCAAAATACGTAAAATTTCATGGCTCGATACCAATCCCTCACTCAAACGCTCACCGGCATGAACAAACTCACCCGGGTTGACCAGAGTATTGAGGTTTTTATCCGGAAAATACTCTTTGATAATGCCATTTTCAGAGGTAACGATAATACGTTCTTTACCGCGTAGCGGTTTACCCATGCTGACAACCCCGTCAACTTCCGCAATCACGGCAATCTCTTTTGGACGCCGTGCTTCAAACAGTTCGGATACACGGGGAAGACCCCCGGTAATATCGCGTGATTTCTGCAGTGCTTTAGGTGTTTTTGCCAAAATATCGGCCACTTTGACTTCACTGCCGTCCTGCGCATACACTGCTGTTTTCTGCTCAACAGCGTAACGGACAATTGTTCCCTCTTCTGTTGCCAATACAATCGCCGGCTTATACTCCGGAGAGATGTATTCGTTAATCACCAGACGTGTTTTGCCTGTCAGTTCATCAAATTGTTCCGATGCCGTCACACCGGGAATAATGTCCTCGAACTTGACTGTACCGTTTGCTTCAGAGATCACCGGATTCGAATACGGATCCCATTCGGCAATGACAACAGATTCATCTGATACCGGTCGTGCCAGTATCGTTGCCGCTTCAACTGTTTCATCGTCATCCACATCTACAATTGATCCACGTGCAATATAGTGGCGAATCGCCTCGCGGTCTTCACTGTCAATAACAACAGCAAAGAGTCCTTTCTCTTCGACCTGATACCCTTGTTTGATCTCGGAATGACGCTCTAAAAAATCGCCTTTGAGCAGGAAATACTTCACTTTTCCACTCTCTTTGGCTGTGATTTTCTGGGTAATCGGAGCACCGTCTTCAACCATGATTTCAGAGGCGAACGGGATACGGTTTGGAACACTCCAACCCTCTTTGATCGTTTCGACAATTGACTCATCTTCTTTAATCGAAGCGCCATTTTCATACGGAAGATAGTATTTACCTTCAATTTTACCGCTGACACCGGCCAGTTCATTTGGCTTTGCCACTTCATTTTTACGAAGTGTATAGCGTACCGTATCACCTTTACTGACCACACTGATCAGCACCTCATCATGGATTGTTTGAATTTCAATTGTCCCGCTAAACGGCGCTTTGATTTTCGGTTCAACCAGTAAAATACCCGCATTACGGCGATTGGCAACAATTTTCTTACCTTCCTGAGAAAGATAAGTCGTCATATTGTAATAACGGATAAACCCTTCTTTATCTGCCATAACCTGGCGCTCTTCACGCGTACTTGACGCCGTACCACCCACGTGGAATGTTCTCAATGTCAACTGCGTTCCCGGTTCACCGATGGACTGGGCTGCGATAATCCCGACAGCTTCACCCCTGCGTACCAACTCTCCGGTTCCAAGATTTTTTCCATAACAAAGCGCACAGACACCACCCTCGGATTTACAGGTTGTCGGTGTACGAATATGCACTGATTTGATCCCGGCTTCCGTAATGGTTTCCGCTTTGATCTCATCAATCAATGTGCCTTCTGCAAAGAGGATTTCGTTGGTAATCGGATCGATCGCATCTTCTGCCAATACACGGCCAAATACACGGTCTTCAAGCGGTTCAATCATCTCATTACCGATACTGATATCGGTAATTTCAATACCCTCATGCGAGCCGCAATCATGTTCAACAATCTTTACGTTTTGAGCAACATCAACCAACTTACGTGTCAAATAACCCGCATTTGCTGTTTTAAGTGCCGTATCCGCAAGACCTTTACGGGCACCGTGCGTCGAAATAAAGTATTCGAGTACGTTAAGGCCCTCTTTAAAGTTCGAAATAATAGGTGTTTCAATGATCGAACCGTCCGGTTTGGCCATCAGACCACGCATACCCGCAAGCTGACGAATCTGTGCCGCAGAACCCCGCGCACCAGAATCGGCCATCATAAAGATCGAGTTAAAACCGTCTTTATCCTTTTCAATCATATCCATCATGCCGCCTGCCAACGTATTGTTAACATCTGTCCAGACATCAATAATCTTATTGTAGCGTTCCTGCTCGGTTAAAAGCCCTGCCTCAAACTGTTTTTGGATCTCTTTAACCCGGTTTTTTGAACTACGGATCAGTTCCGGTTTTTCCTCGGGAACGATAACGTCCGCGATTGAAATCGAGACACCCGATTCGGTTGCATATTTAAAACCCAAATCTTTCAAATTATCCAAAAAGGTTGCCGTAATTGCTATACCGCCGTATTTTTGGACATAGTCAACGATGGTGTTGATCGCTTTTTTCTTCATCATTTTGTTCCAAAGGTCATCATGAACAAAATCAGGCAGAATCGACTTAAGCAGCAGGCGTCCCGCTGTCGTATGGATCATTTTGCGTGTTCCGTCCGGGTTGACAATGCGGGTACGGATTTTTGCATGCAGATCAAGTGCAAACGTCTCTACAATATTGCCGTCTTTATCCTTTTCGACAATTTTTTGCTGAAGTGCAATCAGCACCTCATCGACATTGGCAAAAATTTTATTTGACCCCTTCACCCCTGTTTTTTCCAGCGTAATGTAGTAAAGGCCCAGTACCATATCCTGTGACGGTGTCGCAATCGCTTTACCCGATGCCGGCAATAGAATATTCATACTTGAAAGCATCAACACTTTCGCTTCGGCAATAGCCTCAGTCGAAAGCGGAATATGTACAGCCATCTGGTCACCGTCAAAGTCGGCATTGAAGGCGGCACAAACCAGCGGATGAAGCTGTATGGCTTTTCCATCGATCAATTTGGGATGAAAGGCCTGAATGGAAAGCTTATGCAGTGTCGGTGCCCGGTTAAGCAAAACCGGATACCCGTCTACAATTTCAGAAAGACATTCCCAGACCTCATTTGTCTTCGCTTCGATCATATTTTTGGCCGCTTTAACGGTAGTCGCATACCCTTTGTCTTCCAACTTGGCAATCAAATGCGGTTTAAAGAGCTCAATCGCCATCTTCTTCGGAAGACCACATTCGTCCATACGCAGGTTAGGTCCGACAACGATAACAGAACGTCCGGAAAAGTCAACACGTTTCCCGAGAAGATTCTGACGGAAACGACCCTGTTTTCCTTTAATGATCTCAGAGAGTGATTTCAATGGACGCTTGTTAGCCCCTTTAACGGCATTCGCACGTCGGCCATTGTCAAACAGCGCATCAACCGACTCCTGAAGCATACGTTTTTCATTACGGACAATAATTTCCGGCGCTTCAAGTTCAATCAGACGTTTAAGACGCTGATTCCGATTAATGACGCGTCGATATAGATCATTGACATCTGAAACCGCAAATTTACCGCCGTCAAGGCTGACCAACGGACGAAGATCCGGCGGCAGAACCGGCAATGCAGTCAACATCATCCATCCTGGATTATTACCAGAATTCAAAAATGACTCAATCACTTTCAAACGTTTTACAATTGTTTTACGTTTGGCCTCCGACTTGGTCTCTTCCATCGCCTCTTTAAGTTGTGTAAAGAGTTCGACAAGATCAATGTCCTCTAGCAGATCACGGATGACCTGTCCACCCATTTTCGCCTCAAAGCCCATCTCACTGTAACGCTGTAGCAGTGTACGGTACTGTTCTTCGTTCAGAACATCGTATTTTTGAACCGGTATTTTCTGTTCGCCATCGTAAAAGGCTTCACCGCCGCTCTTGACGATATAGGCTTCATAATAGAGCACACGCTCCAGATCTTTCATCTTGACACCCAAAAGTGTACCAATACGGCTAGGCAGTGAACTCACATACCAGATATGCGCAACCGGTGTTACCAGGTCAATATGCCCCATACGAACACGACGAACTTTCGTAGAAGTGACTTCAACGCCGCATTTTTCGCATACGACACCTTTATAGCGCATCTTTTTGTACTTGCCGCACAGACACTCATAGTCACGGACCGGCCCAAAGATTTTGGCACAGAAGAGTCCGTCACGTTCCGGTTTAAGGGTACGATAATTAATCGTTTCAGGTTTTTTGACCTCTCCATGACTCCATGAAAGAACTTTCTCCGGACTTGCCAAACGAAACTGAAGCTTTTTTATGTCCTTGGGACGATTATCTTCGCTTATTTCAATCGGTACTAATTTGCTCATCGTCTTCCACCTCATCAAAAATCTCTACATCAAGCGCAAGTGACTGCAGCTCTTTCGTTAATACAAACAGGGTTTCAGGAATTCCTGAAGGCGGGACCTGTTCACCTTTTGTAATCGCCTTATATGCCGCAACACGGCCATCTACATCATCCGACTTAATTGTCAACATCTCTTTCAGTACTGCAGAAGCGCCATAGGCTTCCAGCGCCCATACTTCCATCTCACCGAAACGCTGACCGCCGAAGAGGGCTTTACCGCCGACCGGCTGCTGTGTGACCAGAGAGTATGGCCCGGTTGAACGTGCATGCACTTTTTCATCAACAAGGTGATGCAGTTTCAGGATATACATGTACCCGACATTGACACGCTCTTTGAGTTTATCACCTGTTTTACCATCGTAAAGCTCAACTTTTCCATCCGCATCCATTTTGGCAAGTGCAAACAGTTTGTCAAACTCGGCCTGGTTGACCCCTTCAAAGATCGGCGTAGCGAATTTGACGCCTCTGCTCCAATCTCGCGCATATTTCAGCAAGCTTTCATCATCCATCTCACCGATCACGTGGGCTGCATTCATCAAGCCTGCAACATCACCGATCTCTGCCATTTTTGCTCGAAGATCTGCCAGGAATGTAGCCTGTTTTGTATCAAACATCTCTTGAATCTGATGACCGAGTTCTCGTCCGGCCATTCCCAGGTGCATCTCAAGGATCTGTCCGATATTCATACGTGAAGGTACACCCAGCGGATTCAGACAGACATCAACAGAACGTCCATCCACCATGTACGGCATATCAACTTCAGGGACGATGGTAGAAACGATACCTTTATTCCCGTGGCGACCCGCCATTTTATCACCGACTTTAAGCTTCCGTTTCGTCGCAATATACACTTTAACATATTTTACAACACCGTTAGGAAGGATATCGTCCTTCTCCAGAATGGCCAGTTTTTCTTCATGTTCGTCACGGAATTTTTTCTTCTCTTTTTGAAAGTGGCTTTTCGTACCGTTATACTTTGACTGGACCTCTTCATTGAATGACTTGACAATGTTATTCATAGCAAAACGGTTGACTTGCGTCAGGTCTTCCGCCTCAATAAAATCACCCACTTTATACTCTTTTGCATTCACAGCGATATCAACCTCAAGCGGTGATTTTGTCAACAAAGAGGTAATGCGCAGCATCTCCTCTTTATCAATCATCAACAAGCGGTCATAGTGCTCGCGCTCCAGTTCATCACGCTCGGCTTTTTCCAGTTCAAGTGCTCGCGGATCTTTTTCATACCCTTTTTTCGTAAAGACTTTGATATCAACAACGACCCCCTCCATACTTGGAGGGCAGTAGAGTGATTTATTGACGACATGTCCCGCTTTCTCACCAAAAATTGCACGCAGAAGGCGCTCTTCCGGTGTCGGTTTGACTTCACCCTTCGGTGATACTTTTCCAACCAGGATCATACCGCCGCTGACATTGATACCGATCTTGACAATTCCGCTTTCATCTAAGTGAGAAAGTTCATCATCACGAACATTCGGAATATCACGGGTGATCTCTTCTACACCGTGTTTAAGCTCACGTGCTTCTGCCTCTTTTTCATAAATATGTACCGATGTGTAGGCATCTTCGCGAATAAGCCGTTCTGAGATAACAATTGCATCTTCATAGTTATAACCGTTCCACGGAACAAATGCGACCATCGCATTGACACCAAGGGCAAGTTCTCCCTGATCCATATTCGGACCATCAGCCAAAATATCGCCTTTTTTTACTTTATCACCGGCTTTGATAATCGGTCTTTGGCCAAAGGAGGTATTTTGATTCGTTCTGAGGTTTTTCTGAAGCGGATAGTAATCAATAAAAGTACCGTCTTCACCCTCACCCATCACATAGATATATTTACCGTCAACTTTTTCTACCTCGCCGTCACGTTTGGCCTTGACACACTCCCATGCATCACGTGCGACCAGTTTTTCAACACCCGTACCGACCATTGGCGCATGAGGGCGCAGCAATGGAACTGCCTGACGCTGCATGTTTGATCCCATCAACGCACGGTTGGCATCGTCATGTTCAAGAAATGGAATCAATGAAGCGGCAACACCGACAACCATATGAGAGGAGAGATCCGAAAGTTCACAGTCTTTCGGTGAACGCAGCATGATTTCACCGTCCTGACGTGTTTCAATCAGGTCATCGAGAAACTGGCCGTTTACATCTACTTTATTTGAAGCGGCGGCAATGATTTTACCCTCTTCCTGAGTTGCAGTCAGATAGATAACCTCTTTGGTAACCACCCCGTCAACTACAGTGTTGTAGGGTGCTTCTATAAAGCCGTGTTCGTTTACTTTTGAATAAGTTGCAAGTGTATTGATCAGACCGATATTCTGACCCTCCGGCGTTTCAATAGGACAGATTCGTCCATAGTGCGTCGGGTGAACATCACGTACTTCAAAACCCGCACGCTCTTTGACAAGACCGCCCTCGCCCAATGCAGAGAGACGACGCTTGTGAGTGACTTCCGAGAGTGGATTGGTCTGGTCCATAAACTGTGACAGTTGACCTCCGGAGAAAAACTCCATGATCGTACTGGTGATCATTTTGGAGTTGATCAGATCATGCGGCATCAACTCAGCCATCGGACCGCTCATCGTAGAGAGTTTATCCTTGATCGCTTTTTGCATTTTGATCAAACCGTTATGCAGTTCGTTTCCAAGCAGCTCACCGATAGAACGGATACGACGGTTACCAAGGTGGTCACGGTCATCAATATGTCCCTGTCCGTTTTTAACCTTAATAACGTATTTAACCGTATTGATAATATCTTCATTCGTCAAGACCGTCACGTACTCAGGCACATTAAGACCGAGTTTGTGATTCATTTTCATACGGCCGACACGTGTCAGATCATAACGTTCAGGATCAAAGAAAAGCTGATTGACAAATATTTTTGCCGCTTCTTTGGTTACCGGTTCACCCGGACGCATAACCTTATAGACACGAATGGCGGAAAGATCATTCTCATCTTCAATCTCTTCTGTCTGCTTCAACAATTTCAATGAATCGGCATCAGCAAGGAACGCATTGATAATAGAGCTGTCGACACCTTCAGCAAGATCATTGGCAACCATAAATTCTGAGATACCCGCTTCTGCCATCTTCTTGAGTTTTGTCTCATCGATAGACGTCATGGTATCAAAAAACACTTCACCTGTTTCAGGATTGATAATAGGCTCTGCAAGATAGCGTTCTGACAATACTTCTATCGGATACTGAAGGGATTTGACACCGTTTTCAATCAGTTTTTGCGCTTTTTTAGCTGTAAGACGCTTTCCGGCAGCCATTAGGACTTCTCCGTCTTCATTGATCAGATCAAAATTAAGACGGCCGCTAAATGATTCCGGATTAAAATCCATCAAAAACTGGTTATCTTTGATTTGAATACGCTGAAGCGGATAGAAGAGTTTCAAAATATCCTGTTTGCTGTACCCGAGTGCACGGAACATAATCGTTACAGGAACTTTACGGCGTTTATTGATACGCATATAAAGGATATCTTTCGGATCATACTCAAAATAGAGCCATGAACCGCGGTCCGGTATAATCTGACCCGTATAAATCAGCTTGTTACCGGCAGTAGTAGCCTCTTCCTCTTTAAAAATAACACCGGGAGAACGGTGAAGCTGATTGACGACAACACGTTCAACCCCATTAATAATAAATGAAGTACGATCTGTCATCAAAGGGATATCACGGATAAAGATCATCTGCTCTTTAATCTCTTTAACACCGGTCTTCTCTTTTGTATTTTCATCTCTGTCCCATAGAACCAGACGCGTTTTCATACGTAAAGAGACTGCATAGGTCAGACCACGCTCCATACATTCACGAACGGTGTATTTTGGACGTCCTACTTCAGAACCCAAATATTCAAGTGTCAGACGGTTTTGAGTGTCATGAATCGGAAAAACAGATTGAAAGACTCTTTCGATCCCGCTTTCCGTGCGGTTTTTCTGGTCTAACATCAGGAAACTTTCATAAGAACTTTGTTGCAGTTGCAGCAAGTTGGGTACTTCAATTTGCTGAGGGGTTTTTGCAAAGTCTACACGCAAGCGATTTCCGGAGTACAAAGTATTTAACATAGGCTACCTCGGTAAGATTTTAAGTAAGTGCTCGATCCGCCACAAAGCGTCAGATCTCGTAAGTCAATATCCAGAAGCCTCTGGATAGATCCACAAGTAATAAATATTAGTGGTATTTACGACCAAAAGGCACTTTGGCGATACGACAATGCCGTCTCGCCAAAGTGCCTGATTGGAAATGAAGGCCGAAACCTTCAAAGAAGAACTGTCTTTACTTGATTTCGACAGTTGCACCCGCATCTTCAAGTGCTTTTTTCGCTTCTTCAGCAGTGTTTTTATCAACAGCTTCTTTAATGGTAGAAGGTGTACCCTCTGATGCTTCTTTTGCCTCTTTGAGACCAAGACCAGTCAATGCACGTACTGCTTTAATAACGTTGATTTTCTTAGCACCAACGTCAGTCAAAATAACATCAAACTCTGTTTTTTCTTCAACAGCTTCAGCAGCAGCACCGCCGGCAACTGCTACAGGTTGAGCAGATACGCCAAATTTTTCTTCAAATTCTTTTACGAGCTCAGAAAGCTCAAGAACTGAAAGACCAGAGATGAATTCTAATACGTCTTCTTTAGTTACAGCCATAATGTTTCTCCATTATAATTTTATTTTCATTTTGATGCGATTGCATCGTTAAAGTCTGAAAAGACTTTTTGAAGAA
>DAOWOG010000223.1 GCA_030642185.1 Helicobacteraceae bacterium
CCCATAAAACTTCTTCAGGCACTTTCAGCACTTCCGTCACAAACTCCCAGGCATCGGCAATCGCCTCTTTTTTAAAATAGTCACCAAAACTGAAGTTGCCAAGCATTTCGAAAAAGGTGTGGTGGCGCGCGGTATGGCCGACATTTTCCAGGTCGTTATGTTTACCGCCGGCACGAACACAGGTCTGACACGAAGTGGCGCGGGGATTTGCAGGCACCGGAACATCTCCGGTAAAGATCGACTTAAACGGAACCATTCCTGCGTTATTAAACAGCAGTGTTGCATCATCCGGTACCAAAGGGGCACTCGGTATACGTGCATGATGTTTTGATTCATAAAATTGTAAAAAGGCTTCTCTCACGTCCATATTCACCAACTTTGCAAAGGCAATATGCCTCATTTATTATTGGTGCGATTATAGCTAACTTTTTGTTCGACCCTTCTTTTTTTTATGCCTATAAACATAAAGCGCCAGGAGAAAAAGTACACTCATCACGACAATAAACGTAATTTGATGCAGATACTCTTTGATAAGCGCCTCATTTTCACCGATCGTGTAGCCCAAAATGATCAGTATCAGGCTCCAGATACCGGCTCCCAGTGCCGTATAGGCAAGAAATATTTTCATCGGCATACGGGTCAACCCTGCCGGTATGGAGATCAGTTGTCGGATCCCCGGTAACAAACGGCCGGTAAAAGTGGAGATCGGTCCGTGTGCAGCAAAAAAATCATCCATTTTATGCAAAGCGGCAGGCTTGATAAAAAAGTATTTTCCGTAACTCTCCAGCACACTCCTTCCGATCCACAGTGCCCCGTAATAATTAATCAGCGCTCCGGTCATAGCACCGCCGAGCGAGGCAATGAACACAAGCAAAAAGTTCATTTCACCTTTGGCGGCAAGGTAGCCTGCCGGAACCAGAACGATTTCACTCGGAAAAGGAATAAAAGAGCTCTCAACGCTCATCAGCAGAAAGATACCCCAGTACCCCATCTCAAAAATTGTGTCAGTTAACCATTGTGCCATGGAAGCCAGCATCAGATCATCTCCTCTATCGTTTGAATAATATGAACAGCGGCATCTTTTTCACTGAGCGCCATCAACTGTTCGCTTTTTGACTGCAGATCTTCCGATAAAAGTTCCAGCAGCATCTCTGTCGTAATATTTGCTTCGCGTTCACACCATCCCAGCCCTTTTTGAACCAGAAAATCAGCATTGTAAAACTGATGGTCTCCGGCAGCGTAGGGATAGGGAACGAAAAATGCCGGAAGCCCGTTGGCACAGAGTTCCCAGAGCGTACTCGCTCCCGAACGGCTTACCGCCAGATCACTCTCAGCCAGCAAACGGGGAAGTTCTTTCGTAAATGCGTAAAGTTCAACATCAACACCCTGCTTCTGGTAAGCCGCATTGACCCGTTCATAATCACGCTCACCGCACTGATGAATCATATGAATACCGCGAGTACGCAGTTCAGGGGCAAGTTTCAGTGCCAGATTATTGATAAATTGTGCGCCCTGTGATCCGCCCAGAAAAATAATCGTTTTAACCGATGTCCGTATCCGGGCATTGACGAATACTTTTTCGGAAACCGGATAGCCCTGTACCGGAGAGTGCTCATCATAGGAGCTGAAAAATGCCCTGGCATAAGGTTTTAAAAGTCGGTTCAGACGGCCTTCAACTGCATTTTGCTCATGAATAAAAAATGCAATCCTCTTGCTTAAAGCTGCCAAAGAGGCGGGAGCAGCCGAAAAACCGCCGACACTGATTAGCGCATCAGGCTGATAGTGCTTCATAAGCGTGCGCGATTGAAAAAAGGCTCTAAAAATCTGAAAAAGTGCCATCAATTTGGCTAAACCTTTTTTATTCACCACTCCGGTTGTATCCAAAAAATGGGTCTGCTTGAAAGCGGAACCGTTTTGAAACCACATCCTATCCTGGCCGGAAACCGAACCGATAAAAATGGCTTCATGCCCGCGTTTAAGCAGCGCCTCCAGGAGCGTAGCGGCAATAACAAGATGTCCTCCCGTACCGCCGCCGGTAATGATAAATTTCATAACAATTTTCCTTCTGTCTTACACAACATCACTATCCGTATTTAATTTTTCTTGAGATCATCAGGACCATACCGATTCCGACTGCTGCAGCAAGCATAGATGAGCCGCCATAACTCAAAAACGGTACCGATATCCCTTTGATCGGTGTCAAACCGCTGATACCGTAGGCATTGATCAGAAAAGAGAAAGCAATCAGCAGACCTGCTCCGACACTAAAGAGCGACATGGTCTGATTGGTAATCCGATTGGCGACTTTAAACACACGCTGCAATATCAGCATAAATAGCATTGTAATGACCAAAATACCGATAAAACCGAACTCTTCCGCAGTACCTGCCAAAATAAAATCGGTATGTACTTCGCTCAAAAAACCGAGCTTGAATGTACCGTTGCTGAGCCCTGTTCCAATCAGACCTCCATTATGGATCGCATTGAGCGAGTGCCCTATCTGATAGGGTTCCTGAAAACTTTCAACACGTAATCGCGATGCGATCGATTCAGGGAAAACAGTCAGAACAAAATCCTGTGCCGAAGCCCACCATGATTTTACCCGCGCAATCCGATGCTCCTGCGTAACGATCAGGGAGATCAACGCAATCAGTGCCGTGGTTATCAGTGTAAGAAAAAATTTAAAACTGCTGCCGGCAAGCATCAGTAAAAACAGTAAGCTCATCCCCAATACCGCCACTTGTCCAAGGTCTTTTTGTATGACGGCAACCAACACCATGACGACTGAAAATATCAATGCGTAAGGGATAAAACGGATAAACTCTTTTTTAAGGCCCATATTGCCGTGATGGCCCAACTTACGGCTAAAACTCCAGGCAAGAAAATAGATAAATCCCACTTTAAAAAATTCTACCGGAGCAAGCGAAAAACCGGCTACTTTGATCCAGCGCTTCGCTCCGCCGACCTCACTGACCAGCGACTCCGGTAAAAAAGGCATAAGCGCCATCAGGAGCAGTCCTCCGAAAAAGAGCGTAAAACCAAAGCGCTTCAGCCATACGTCCGGATCCAGCTGTGCCAGTGACCACATAATCAAAATTGCCATGATCCCGAAAGTAAACTGGCGCAGTACAAAATGAAATTCATTGTATCCATATAAAAGCACCGTATATGCCGAGAGAGAATAGACCAGTACGACGCTCATAGCAATCAATACCGATACAGTAACAAAGAGGATTTTATCAGGCATGCAGGCAGACTTTTTACAAAATTATATCTTTTCACGCCAAAAAAACAGATGAAAAGGCAAAGAGACCTTTAACGGCAAAGTGTGTTCTTAAGCTGATAACTTTTCTGGTTGTTCAGCATCAGTCGCCCCTGTTCTTTTCGCAAGCGATAGTTCATTTGTGCACCGGTCGCAAAAAAGAGCTGCAGAATATCTTCCTCAACCTTCCAGTTCCCCTGCTCCTGTATGGCGACACGCGATGTTTTTGAACCAACCGTTCTGAAACTTTTGAAAAGAAATTGCTTGTCGCGGCATAACCACAACTCCCTTTTCTCACTGTATCCGGCAGTCTTTTCATAGAAAACAAGATACATACCGGCAAGTTCGCTGGCAAACGGTGTTGTCTTGCCGGACAGCTGCCGAATCGGTGTAAATGAGATACTGTTTGCCATTGAGAGCATAAAATTATCCATCATGTTTGACTCTTCGGGAGCATAAAAACCGGTCATAACAACTGAACGCTGTTGAGGACCGAGG
>DAOWOG010000218.1 GCA_030642185.1 Helicobacteraceae bacterium
AGGCAGACTGAAGAATCCGGTAACGGTATTTTTTTCAGTGCAGGAAGTGATGACTACTATATGGGCGGTCTGCGTCAGCATTACCAACTGGGTGAAAAAACAACACTGCACGCAGATGTTTATTATCAAAAGAGCAACAAGATGATCGATGCCGGCAACAGTTTTGTTCAGAATAATGTTTACAACCTTGAGACTTTTGAACCGATTGTATTTCCGCGTGAACCGCAAAGCAATGAACAGTTTGATGATTACAGTCTGGCCATGTCACTGACACATAAGCAGTGGAATTTCAAGGCAAGGTACAAAGAAAATGAGCATGGCAGTTTTTTTGGCTGGGATGAGTGGCTTGAACTGACAACGGACAAACGCTCCAAGCAGAGCTATCTCTTTTTGCAGGCAGAGTATAGTGATAAATTGAGTGCATCGACATTGATCAATGCCCAGGTGGGATATAGCCGCTACCAGCTTAAACTTGATGTTCAGGATTATGCAATGGCTGCTCATGAGATCAATATTCCATATGAAATTCAAATTGATGAAAAAGAGCAGACATTTTATACTGACGTATATCTAACTGCATTGGCACTGCAGGATCATACCATTGTCGGAGGTATCCATCTCGAATCAATGCAGCAGATTAATAATTCCATCTATGATGATATCAGCGGTTTGGAGACGAGGCCGTTGATTGAAGAGGGTCTTGAACGTAACATTATCGCACTGTATGCCAGAGACTCCATTGCGTTTTCTGATGATTTAAGTGCTTTGCTGGCGCTGCGCTTTGACTATTACACCAAAGAGAAGAAAATCTATCCCAGTGCGCAGGCAGGTATCGTTTACAGCGCAAACGAAGCGTGGAATCTCAAACTGAACTACGGGCATGCTTTTCGTGTACCCTCATGGCTTGAGCAGTACACGGTAGAATATGAGAAGAATGACGGTATCCGTCCCGGTAATCCTGATCTTGTCGCCGAAACAACGGATACCTTTGAGGCGATTGCTATCTATAACTACAATCAGATCCATCACCTTCAGGGAAATATTTATTACTCAATCATAAATAACGTCATTGATATTGATAACCGGACAGAAGGCAGCGGGTATGCCAACTACTCTGATCGGCGCTCCTATGGGCTTGAACTGGACTATGGTCTAAATCTTTACCAACAAGACCGTTTTAACGTTAATTTTAGTTACAATAATACAGATTATACATCAACGGATGTTCCTGCAGATGGACATTCAATCAGTCAAACAATGCCGGGAGTAGCGCAGATAATGATTAAAGGATATTACCTTCATTATTTTATGCCGTATCTTTCGATGTCCGCACTGGTGAAACATATCGGTTCACGCCAAGCTGATCTGACCAACAGTGACAGGGACCTTGATCCCTATACTACGGTTGATTTGACCATGAATGTCAGTACCGACGATCATTGGGACCTGCACTTCAGTGTTAAAAATCTGTTTGATGAAGATGTCCGCTATCCAAGTCATTACAGCCGGCATGAGGAAGGGATTCCCCGTGAAGGTATCAATTATCTATTTCAAGGTGAATACACGTTCTGATGAAACCGCTGCTCATACTGTTTATACTCATTGCAAGCCTGTGTGCTTATACATATGAAAATCAGATGATGCAGACCTATGCCAAAATTACTCCGCGGCTGGTGTTAATGACAACACGTTCACGGCCAATCCAAAATAAGACGATCAATATTGCTGTTTTATATGAGGAAGGGGACAGAAAAGCAGCCAGGAGAATGGCTGAATTGATGCAAAATGCCTATCCTGAAGGTCTAGAAAATCATCTTCTCAATATACAAATCACTCCATATTCCCAAGTCCATAGCTTGAAAAATACAGCGTTATTCTTTTTGCTGGAGAGTGATGCAGAGACGATTCAGCCGATCATTGATCTTGCAAAACAGAAGCAGATATTGACAGTTGCTTACAGTAGTCGCCATTTGGCTAATGGCGCTGCAGTTTCATTGTACATCGGAAAAACCGTCAAGCCCTATCTTAATATCAAAGCTGCACAAGAGAGCAGTATTGCCTTTGATAATCTTTTAATAAAAATTTCAAAAATCTATCATGCAGAGGAGGAATGATGCTTAGAAATCTGACTATTCGCAGCAAAGTGATCTTTGCAATTATCTTGTTTACACTGTTGCTTTTCGGATGGATTGAGTTGCGTCATGATGCAATGTACAAACAGCAGATCATTAACGCAGAAACTTCCAGAAACATACTTTTGATTGAGACTATTATGCCGGTAGTCGGTATTAATTTTGAATTTGGTCTGGAGAATTCAAACAGGTCGTATTTAGATGATATCATCTTAAAAAATCCAAATATAATGGAATTGACGCTTGAAAATAGAAATGAAAAGAGCGTCTATCATTCTCAAAATCACACTGTTGGTCTCGGCAAAGGCATGCTCATAGAAAAAATAATTCTCGACAGCACAACCGCAGATGTACTCGGAACATTGAGCATCCGCTTTTCATATTTGAACTATAAGCAGTTGCAGCAGGCAGATACACATCTTAACTATGAGTTTTTTATTATTGTCATCGTTGCATTGTCGCTGTTTGTCCTGTTGCTGGATTATCTGATGTCACCGCTGAAAATACTGCATGACAAGATCAAAAAGTTTGATCCGCAGAACAATACATTTCCTATCAGACGAACTACAAAAAGTGATGAGGCCGGCGTATTCCAAAATGCACTTGCAGAGATGATTGAACGTATGAATGTCTATACAAGGGAACTGGATGATCTTACCAAGAACCTTGAGTTGAAAGTTGCAGATAGAACGGAGCAGCTTCGATTGCAAAAAGAGAAACTGGAATCTAAAGTCATTCAGGTAAAAGAGCAGGAACAGATGTTGATTGCGCAATCACGTTTGGCAGCGATGGGAGAGATGATGAGTATGATCGCCCATCAGTGGCGACAGCCGCTGGCGACAACTACGCTGATGATAACGGATTACAATTTTAAGTCTCTATTCGCCAATTCTGAACGGGATGAACGGGATGAAATTTTACAGAAAATATCGGATATATTGCTTTATCTTTCTGATACAGTTGATGATTTCCAGACCTATTTTAAACCTGAAACACATGCCGATGATACGTCTATCAATGATGTTGTGAAGCGTGCCGTACAATTCACTCAGCCGCGCCTATCGCAGTATAGCATTCAAGTTGAATTGAAATGCAATGAAATGCACACGGTTAAAACCTATGTAAACGAGCTGGTACAGGTCATTATCAATATCATTAACAATGCTATTGATGCGTTGAAAGAGAGCCGTAAAAATGACAGGAGGATCGTAATTAAAACTCAAGAGAATGATCAGGAGATTATTTTATCCATCTCAGATAATGGCGGCGGCATTGCCCAGGAGATGATTGAGAGGGTCTTTGAACCCTATTTCAGTACCAAGGGCAAAAATGGAACCGGATTGGGGCTGTATATGTCCAAAATGATCATTGACAAACATGCACACGGAAAAATATGGGTAGAAAACACCAATGAAGGTGCAATGTTCAGTATCGCGTTTAAAAAGAACGCTTAGGAGTTTGTCGGATTAGTCTTTGGTTTTGCTTTCTAGAAAATGCTTTAGTATGTTTTCCCAAAGTGCATACCCCTGGGCATTAAGATGAACACCATCAACGGTATAACGCTCATTTAACCCATCATGTTTATCGACGAATTGCGAATAGAGATCAACATAACGTATTTTCCGATTTTGGGCTTCGAGTTTAAGAAAAATATTCAGGGCAATGACATCTTCATTGATCTGCACTGTCTGATCGATGGCGGTAACGGGCAGGGTAGAG
>DAOWOG010000306.1 GCA_030642185.1 Helicobacteraceae bacterium
GACCATATCGATAAAAATCAGATGCAGGAGTATGCAAACAACATCACTCTCTCTCAGCAGCTTCGTCTCGCTTTTATGGATGACCGCATTTTTCCCTACTTCCAACCGATTCTGGACATAAAAACCAATGAAGTCACCAAATATGAGGCATTGATGCGCATTGTGGACCTGAATGGCACCGTTTTGGTACCGGCACAGTTTCTCAATGTGCTGCAGGGAATGTATCTCTATCCGGAGTTCACCAAATTGATGATTCAAAAAACATTTGCACTCTTTAGCCAAAACCACTTCGATTTTTCGATCAACCTCACTTTCGCCGACATCATCAACCCGGAGACGGAGAGTTTTATCATTGCCATTTTAAAACGCTATCCCGATGCAGCACGGCGCTGTACCTTTGAATTGCTGGAAAACGAAGCGATTCACAACTATACGGAAGTAAAAGAATTTTTTAATCTTCTCCACACCTACGGCGTTAAAATTGCCCTGGATGATTTTGGTGTGGGTTATGCAAATTATGATACCATTTTCAAATTTGATATCGACTATATCAAGATTGACGGTTCTCTGACCCAGTCTGTGCTGATCGATCACAAATCACTGATCCTGATGAAATCCATCATCACTGTGGCAAGAGAACTTGGTGCCCAGATCATTGTTGAGTTTGTCTGCACCAAGGAGATCCTTGATTTGATACGCACCATGGATATTGATTATGCCCAGGGATACTTTATCGGTAAACCGTCAGAGCAGCTTACCTACAATAAAGAACATCTTTATAAGAAGTAATAATTTAATATTAATCACCTGGTAAATATCACAGCCTTACAATTATTTAATATTTATTACCTGGTGATAATGAATTATATACTTTTTCATGCTTGTTGCACTACTTCAGAGATCTCCTACTGATGATTTTGAACGGTGGTTGGTGTGGTGTTGCCGCTGGCCTGCATGCCGAGTGCTTCAGGGTGTGCACTGTAATGTCGGCGAACCGCTTCTGCCAGTGCCGCTTTGGTCTCATTTTCTACATCACATATATCCGATTCTGGCAGTACAGCAAGAATAGCATCAAGCAGTTCGTCTTGCGGTCTCTGAACATTCGCTTTCCATGAGCGCAAAAGCACCTTATTAATCTGTGCCGGAATGGAGCCTAAAATACCTACATCGTTTTGGTTGTGTACTAAAAGGCCCGATGTTGTACCACGATCGAGCGTGAGGACCTGAAAGAGATAGAGCGTATGATAGGCAAGCTGTTTTTCACGATCGGCTTTACTGAATGTCGGGTGTTCCTTTACTGCCGAGTCAACCAGTGAAATGTATGTGTCGATAACGGCAAGACCGACAGTGTGTGCCAAGTTATAGTCCGCTTCTTCATTCTCGGTATTGAAATTTTCCAGATAGAAGTGCGTTACCCCGCGATGGCGCTTCAGTGCAGGAATGTAAAAATAGCGGTCTCCCTGTGCCGATGCCTCTTTATACTGTTGAGGGACAGCTTTTTTGAGTGCATCTGCAAAGGCTGCGGTCGCCACCGGGTCTTCGATGGCAGGATTAAGGTCTGCCATCATACGCCAGTAGCCTTTCGCGTCTCTCATCTGCGTCCAACTGATATGCATATGCATTGAAGGGGCATGCGGATTCAGCGGATGGATGATGGTAGAGATCGCCGTAGCTGATCCCAGTTTTTTTGTTTCGTCATCATCATAATGCACCTGTGAAACATTAACCGATCCGCGGTTAAACAGTGCTCCATCCTGTGCTTCAAAACGGACACCGCCGCCGTGTGAACCACTATCACGAAACCACTCTACTGCTTTAAAGGGTTGGTCGTCACCGACTGTTTTACCAAGGGCATTGAGTTTCTCAACAAAATGGTGCTGCAATGCTTCGACAAGTGCATTTGCTTTTTGTGCTTTTTCAAATTGGGCTTCTATCCGTTTCATAGGTGATCGATCCTTATTTAATTACAGTCGAAATTCATAAACAATACCTCTGTATATTTTCATGCTTGTCTCACTACTTCTTCGATCACCTTAATCGTCAAAAACATCGGAGTTTGAAATGGGTGGGTTTTAGGTAGACCCCTCTTGGCCTGAAGCTCTATAAACCCAAGCTTTTTATAGAAAGCGATAGCATCTTCTTTTGCATCAACTGTTACACCAATGCATCCAAACATCTTTTTTTGTTCCAGTGAAAGTCTCAACATCGCCTCGAGCAGCCGTTTTCCTATGCCTCTATGTTGAAAGCTTTTATGCACGCCTATTCTCGTAACCTTTAAAACAGGCAGCGGATATTCACGGAGTCTTTTTTGTATTGGCAATGGCAAGTCATCTTTCATCAGCGTCCCCGTACTCACGCTTACGAAACCAAAAATACTTTCCTCATCTGTAGCCACATAAGTCGTTCCTGCATAATGTCTGAACTGATTTTGTCCTGCGTACCTTTGAAAAAAGTAATCCAGGGCTATTTCCCCACAGGAAAAAGCACTTCTGTCATCCTCTTTTTTGAGAATGCGTATCTCAATCGCCACGCATTAACGCTTTGAGTGCATCTGTCGGTTCAGGCGGATTATCGATCATATCCAGAACCTTTTGAAATGACTCATCCGTCAAAACAATTTTAGTAGGAATGATAAACTCTTCAGGAATCTCATGCAGCGCTTGAAGATAGTGATCGAGTGCATTCTCAATAAGATAGCCTTTTTTAACTCCATACGCAGCACTATAGTGTTCCATGGTGGCTTTGGTTTCATCGGAAATATAGGCTGAAACTTGCGTTGACATACTAAACTCCTTCTATTTTCTACAATTTTATAGAAAAATATAGATTTTGTCAATTTTTCATTATATCACAGTTCAAGAAAATCACTTTTGATCTGCCGTTTTTACAACAGCTTCACAAAAAGATGCCTGGTGATGTCCGGAACTGGGCGGGACCCGGCAAGAAGAGCTAAAAAGTAAAATAGATATTATGTCCCCGGAATTAATATAGTTTAGAATCCTATA
>DAOWOG010000296.1 GCA_030642185.1 Helicobacteraceae bacterium
ATATGAGTGAGAATGATTTAACTACGTTTGGTAAAGGTTATTGGCTGGGAAGTGCAAAAGATGATCAATGGGATGTTTCTTCGCTGCCGCCTGTGAATTACATCTCCGGAATTACCGGATGTACCGCATCAAAATGTGTTGAAGTCGATCTAAAATCGGTTTCACTCGACAGTAATGCTACACCTCCGGATGATCTTTTGGGATCCGGTCCGTATCGTTATAATATGACAGGTTATGTCGGCTTAAAAAAGCCGGTAGAGTGGGCAACCTGCAGGTTTGTTATCAGTGATCCTGATGGCAGCAACAAAGAGATTCTTTCACCTGCAGATGCAGAGACCGCCGGTTACGCTGCAAGACAGATCTGGCTCTATAATCCAAATGAGGCCGGTGCGAACGGAAACGGCTACACCACATGTGCAGATAATTCACCGGGTGGCTGCAAGTTGCTGCCGTTTAAAGGTTTTCATATTGAACTGCACGGCCCGACAAAAAATAAAACAGTCAAACTGTTGATCCCGGAGGCGTAGAGATGCTGATAAAAAATATGCTTATTGCCATAACAGCTGTCCTGCTGATCGCGGGATGTAGTTCAAATGACAGTGATGAAAACAATACAGAGGTACTGACAAAAGGCCGCTTCTTCGATGGAAATATCAGCGGTGTCACTTATGAATGTGCTTCCGGAACAACAGGAACGACAACAGGGCAGGGTGAGTTTTCCTGTCCGCAGACAGATGCAACGGTAACATTCAAGGTAGGAAATATCGTCCTTGGCAGCGCAGCTGTCGGTGATATCGATCCGCAAACACTGATGGAAGAAAATGAGACCCGAATGATCAATATGATGCGTCTGCTGCTGAGTGTCGACAGTGACCATAATGCAAGCAACGGTATTGATGTTGATCCTGATCTGGTCACAGGACTCGGCGGTATTGACTTTTCCGGCACAGATTTTGGCAATGATCTTGAAAATTTGCTTGGAGGTGAGGCAGTGAGTGAAGAAGTTGCCATTGCCTATTTAACGGAACACTTCGGTTATATGCCTTCATCAAGCAGTTCAAGCGAGGCATCATCATCAGACTCATCTGAAAGTTCCGAGCAGAGCAGTGCAGCATCTTCAGAATCATCGGAAAATGCAACATCGTCTTCAAGTTCGTCACTGATCCAGCCGCCGGCAGTCAGTTCATCTTCGATCAGCAGCCAGGTTTCAAGTGCAAGCAGCTCATCAGTACAATCATCTGTTTCTTCTTCGTCTAGCAGTGTGTCGGCACCGTTGCGATCTAAAGCGGCAGCTCCAGAGGTCGAACCCTCAAACTGGTATGTACGTTTGGTGGCAGAAGCTCCTGCCCGCAGCATGAAGACACAGAGTGCGCAACTGGGTGCGCTCGAAGTATCGGATGCGGTTGAAAACCAAAGCCTTAAAGCACTGCAGCCGTTTGGCGGAAGTTATCTGGATATTGTTTTTGTTAATCCTGAGGGCTTGCCGGAGAATGAATATAAAAGTAATTTTCATGTTCATAGTGAGAATGCAGCAGACAGCTGGAGATTCACCGTTAAGTCAGATGACGTACAGAGTGATCTCATCGTAACATGGCGTGGACTTTTTGTGTTGAAACCTTATGTAGATGCGCAGGGACGAACCCGTTATCATGAATATCGCTCTTTGACAAATCCTCTGTTGAAAAAAATGCAGGTGATCGATGAGCGCAGCGGAGAGGTGTTGCCTGTGTCTGTAAATGGACAGGCCCCTGCATTTATCGTCAATATGGATGGACAAAACACCCGCACTTTCCGCTGGGAACTGTTGACGCAAAACAGCAATGCAACTGCACGATCAGCGGCACCGCTAAGAGTGCAGAAGAATGCCAGAGCGTTTATTCGCAGCGCATCAAAACCAAAACCGCTTGAGTTTGATCTTTCAAAACCGCCGATGTTTAAGTGATCGGGTGCACATAAGGATGGCCTGCCATCCTTCAACTATTAACTATCTCAAGCGTAAATACGGCCCCGCGGTCGGTATTGCTGACGCTGAGTGTTCCATGCATTTTCTGGGCGATCTGTGCACTCATGTAGAGCCCTATCCCGGTTCCCTGGGCAGGACCTTTTGTCGTGACATTGGGTTTAAAGATCTCATCAATGATATTTTCGTCAATTCCCCCGGCATTGTCCTCGATCTCAACAATAATGTGATGAGAATTTTGTCTGAAACGAATGATAATGTTGCGCTCTTTTCGTTCGCGCTCTTTAAAGGCATCTTTGGCATTGGAGATGATGTTTAGCATAAGGTGTTTAAACTCATTTTCAATACCGTTGATAATGATCTCTCTTTGACTCTCTATCTTCACTGTAATATTATTACGTAGCAGTTCGTCATGGATAAGCAGCAAAACAGACTGTATGGAGCGTTTTAAGCCGAAGGGTTCAGCCTCCTTATTGGGACGGAAGAAGGTTCGGAACTCATCAATCGTCGAAACCATATGCTTGATCTGTTCCTGGAAATCTTCGACAAGTTCATCAATGTAGGAGTCGTCCACATCCCCGGTTTTATAATCCATCTGCAGCATATCGGCATACATACTGAGTGCATTGAGCGGCTGTTTCCACTGATGCGCTACCGCATCCATCATCTCTCCCATGGCTGCCATTTTCGACTGGCGTTCCAAAATCTTATCTTTTTCCTGCCGCATCCGGATCTCTTCGGCAACACGCTCTTCAAGCTGCGCACTGAGGGCAGTAAATGCTTCGCTCTGTTTTGTCAGTAAATTGGTCTGTTTGTAATGCTTTAGCGTTTCACGATGATGTTCCAGCATCTCTTTGGTACGCAGTTTCTTTAGTGTTAAGATTTTTTGATGCAGATCAGGGTGCAGTGTTTTAGAACTAAGAATGATTTCATCGATAAGGGCGGAGATGTTCTCTTTTAGCACAAAATACCCGTCAATTTAAATTTGTATTGTTATAACATGGTTTTTCTAAGGGTGACCTGATAAAAGGAATTTTAAATAACTTTATAACACTTAAATTGTTAAGATAATACCGAATTGATGGAAAAGTGATAAAAAAGTAAT
>DAOWOG010000373.1 GCA_030642185.1 Helicobacteraceae bacterium
CCGTGCTTTCAGTGCACCTGTCAAACTGGATTTCAAACAGGCCGACTATCCATTTCTAATGCGCTATGACAGCGATGGGTTTAATCGCTATGAAGCGGCACAGTCATTGGCAAAAGAGACGATGAAAAAAATGATGCTCAAAAAGGATGAATATGATCACTATATTGCAGCTTTTGGGAGTGTTTTGGAAGATGAAAAAATTGATTTAAAGTTTAAGGCACAACTGCTGGAACTTCCTAGCGTCGCGATACTGATGCAGGAACAGGAAGTAGTTGATGTAGAATCGATCATTGATATTCACAGCCGGTTGACGAAGATGCTGGCACAGAAGTATCAAGATCAGATGTTTGAAGTTTATGCACAGCTGCATGATGCCGACAATAGCAGGATTGACGCAGAGAGTATGGGAAAACGGGCACTTAAAAACCGTCTGCTTAGGTTTCTTGCGACGCTGGAGAATGAATGGGTAGCAGAGATATGCAGTCGGCAGTATTATGAGAGTGTGACGATGATAGACAGAATTGCGGCCCTTGATCTGCTTGAAAATCATGCACCGCAGAGAGCTGAAGCGGCACTGAGGGATTTTTATCAGACCTATCAGGAAGACAGTCTGGTGATGAACAAATATTTCAGTGTCCTGGCGGCATCGCAGAGAGCGGGAACGATCGATCGGGTTCAGGCGCTGCAGAATGATCCTGCTTATGATGTCAAAGTTCCAAATCTGGTGCGATCGCTTATCGGTGTCTTTGCCCGTAATGTTAAACATTTTCATGCCAGATCAGGTCATGGCTATGCTTTTATCGCTGACAAGGTACTTGAACTTGATGCCATCAATCCTCAGATAGCATCAGGACTGGCAGGGGCATTCAAGAGTTATAGCCGACTCAATAATCATAATAAAAATTTATTGAAAAAAGAACTTGAACGAATACTTAAGTATGAGTCACTTTCAAAAAATGTTTATGAGATAGTAGAAAAGATACGCTATGAAAATGTTTGAACCCTTATATAAAGATTTAACCGTAAATTAATTATATTTTGTACATACTTGGGCACTTGTGAAACATAAATATGTGATAAGTGTCAGTTGTGTCGCTGATCGTATATGTCTCAACAGTGTTAAAAAATGAAGGAGATGAAATGGCAAGATTAATTGTTCTTGGTGGTGGTGTAGCAGGGCATACAACAGCAACCTTTGCAGCAAAATGGCTTGGAAGTGAGCATGAGGTCGTTGTAGTAACACCAAATGCAAAATGGAACTGGATCCCATCAAATATTTGGGTCGGTGTTGGTCAAATGACCAAAGAAGATGTCACATTTGATTTGGCACCTGTCTATGAAAAAGGGGGGATTACTTACAAGCAGGCTAAAGCAGTCTCATTGAATCCTGAAGGTAACGCAGACAGCGATACACCGTTTGTCACGATAGAATATACCGGTCAGGGCAAAGAGGGTCAGACAGAAGATATGACGTATGACTATGTCGTCAATGCAACCGGTCCAAAACTGAACTTTGGGGCGACTCCGGGTCTGGGTGAAGATTCAAACCTGGGTGATTATACGGTTTCTGTCTGTACCGCTGACCATGCAGTGCATGCAAATGAAGAGCTGAAAAAATCGATTGAGAAAATGAAGGCGGGTGAACGTCAAAAATTCCTGATCGGTACAGGCCACGGTATGTGTACATGTCAGGGTGCTGCATTTGAGTACATCTTTAACATTGAACACGAGTTGAATAAAGCCGGTGTCCGTGACATGGCAGATATGAAATGGATCTCTAACGAATCATTCCTTGGCGACTTCGGTATGGGCGGTCTCCATATGAAAGTCGGCGGATACGTTGTCAGTTCTAAAATCTTTGCAGAATCTCTTTATGCAGAGCGTGGTGTAGAGTGGCTCATCGGCGCACATGTTGAGAAAGTCGAAGAGGGTAAACTCTCTTATGAACTTCTTGATGGCAGTAAAGGTGAAGAAGAGTTTGACTTCTCTATGCTGATTCCTCCGTTTGCAGGTGTTGGTCTTAAAGCCTTCGATAAAGCGGGTGAAGATATTACAAGTACAGTATTCGCACCAAACGGCTTCATGAAAGTTGATGCAAATTATAATGCAGGTGCTTATGAAAACTGGAAAGCAGCTGACTGGCCTCGTACATACCAAAATCCTACATACAGCAACATGTTTGCAGCGGGAATCGCATTTGCTCCTCCGCATCTCATCTCCAAACCGATGAGCTCTCCAAACGGAACACCGATTAACCCGACACCTCCGCGTACAGGTATGCCGGCAGGTATCATCGGTAAAGCAGTGGCTCACAGTGTTACTTCATTGATCAAAGAAGGTGCCAATGCGCATCTTCATGAAGCATCAATGGCAGAGATGGGTGCAGCGTGTGTTGCATCGGCAGGTAAAGGTTTGACAGACGGTACAGCAGCGGCAATGACGGTTTTCCCGGTTAAGAAGAGGGCACAGAGTTTTTAAACAAGATCCGTTTTTCGTTAAAACTGCCAAAAACATCCGATCAGCTTAACCTTTTTTTAGGCGGCGAGGACGAAG
>DAOWOG010000050.1 GCA_030642185.1 Helicobacteraceae bacterium
ATCTTTTGCGAAAAGATATCCAAAATGTAAAAAGCAACCGGTCCCATGACAGTGAGCTGCGGATCAAAAAGGCTGATGGCGGCAACACGAAAAAGTTCCATCGGGTTAAGCAGTGCCAAGGCAATGATCAACTCCTCGTTCATACGGTTTTGAAGCATCAGGCTGATGAGGGCGATATCGATAAATGCCAGTAGAAATATCCAGATAAAAAAGGAGATCCCCAGTGCCATTTCGGAAGATTTAACGATCGAAGAGATGAAAAAAGCGATGCCCAAAAAGACCGAACTGAGTGAAAAGAGCAGCCCGGTGTAGAGAAAAAAGATATCCCATGGTACGGCAGCCCCTTTGAATGTACCGTAAACGATAGCGATCACCATCGCCATAAAGACCGGTAAAAACACGGTGATAAAACGGCCAAAAACTTTACCCCAGTAGTATTGGGCCAGAGAGATGGGAAAGGAGAGCATGTACTCCAGAATATGGCTGTCACGATCACCTGAAATTGATCGAACAGTCGTGATAAGAATAAAGATAGGGAGGATAATAATAGTTACCTGGATATACATCAGGAGCAATCGGCTCAAACCGCTGAATCCCATGACCTGGGATTCTGTGATTCCGGCAATGAAAAAGAGTGCGATCAGCCCGCCGAATACAAGGGAGTAGATCACAAACCATTTGGCTCGAATGGATTCTTTAAGGTCAAGATAGGCTATAAGTAGCAGGTTTTTCATTAGTATCTCTTCTTGTTATTTAGTTCTTCAATCTGGTTGATTCTCTCTATGACTTCTTGATAGTTCAGTATTTCCATCTCGGGCTTTATCTCATTTCTATTTTTATGCGCGCCTATACCATAGGCCATAGGCGTAAGATTGTAGGTGTCATAAAGAGCAGTTCTTGCATCGATCCACTCTCCTGTACTCACATCAGTAATCCAGATGATCGCTTCGTCAGCCCACGCTATATTCTCTTCTTGAAACCACAAAGTAGTACACCCGATATCATCAAACATATAGGAACGTCCTGTTTCAGGATTGATAACCTGAACAGTATGATGACGATCGCTGACGACCATTTTGCAGCGCTCGCACATATCTCTGTCCCAATGGACTTTATGCAATGCACCAGGATCTCTTTTCTCGCATCCGCTGAAACTGATAGCAAGCAGCAGCGAGAATAGAAAAAGATAGACTTTAGACACGCTCATCCGATATGATCGTGCCGAGATCCATATAGATCTGTCGATTGACGATCTCTTTAACTTCCTCAATCCGGTGGGTGACAAAGAGGGCGACCTTGTTCTCCTCACGTGTTTTAAGCAATCGATAAAAATTATCTCTGGCTTTGGGATCAAGATTGGCGGTTGGCTCATCATAGATCATGATATCACTCTCTTTAGCCAGAGAGATAGCAATAAGCATCTTCTGTTTCATACCTCCGGAGAGCGTAAAAAAAGATTTTTTCATGTTCGGCTTAAGATCAAGTTCCATCTCATGTGCATAATGTTCAATCGCCTCTTTTTTGACGCCGGAACTGCTGCTGACATACCCGATAAGCTCATTAAGACTGAGTTTGATCGGAGGGGGAAGCTGAGGTACAAAGCTGACATGTCTTAAAATATCGATACGCTCTTTAATCGGATCCATGCCATTGACCCGAACATTTCCGCTATTAGGATGATAATAGCCTAAAATCAGACGGATCAGGGTTGTCTTTCCGGCACCGTTCGCACCCATAAGGGCGATTGCATCGTTGCGGTTGAATGTTGTTGAGACATTGTCCAAAGAGACGGTTTTGCCGAATTTTTTAGTGATACCGTTGATCTCAATCATACAAGGGACTTTAATCTGAAATCAAAATTAAGTGCATCTGCATGGCAGACATCGATACAGCGGCCGCAGAGTGTACAGTCCGCACCGGTTACAAATTTACGGGTAATCCCTTTTTCACTGTTTTCGGCTTCATGTTTTGCTTTGGTAAGATCCAGAACCTGATTTTCAAAACAGACATCATGACAGACCATACAGTGATCACAATTATCATTCCACTCAACACGTGTTGCGCTGATCGGTCCAAGCAACCCGTAGGTGGTGCCGACGGGACAGATATAACGGCACCATGCCCGACGTGAGTAGAATATTTCAATAGCGAGCACAGCAAGTACCCACATCAGACTGACACTCCATCCGTAAGCGATCGCACGGCTCATGATACCAACAACGTTAAAGGTCTCGAAGATCAGATAACCACTGGTAAATGCGAGAGTGAGAAAGATGGCCCAGAAGGCATAGCGTACACGATGGTCAAAGGTGTGTTGTTTGATGATCTTCTTGCTAACAAGTGCATTATTGATCTTTTCACCGATCTCGCTGAGAAGTCCGTAGGGACAGACCCAGGCGCAGTAGGTCCGTCCACCGATAAGCAGATAGACGATGACAATGGTCGCCGTACCGATAATCATATTGATATGCAGCTCATAGGTGGCTAAAAACGTCTCCATCGTCATAAGGGGGTCGATAAGATGAAAGCCCAGAAAGCGTGAACCGCTGAGTGTCCCCTCAAGGACCTGAATATCGATCGCGAAAGACAAAAAGAAGGTCAGGTGAATAGCAATGACGGCTACCCATCGCTTGGTTCGGTAGCTCAGCTTATTTTTGCCCTCTTTGGTTTTGGCGATAAAGGTCGATAGAAACGAGGTGTTTTTTATCGTCGTCCTGTTGTTATACTGATCCATGATACACTCCCGATATGACTATTGTGCTGCCGCTCTGGCTTCAAATTCCCCGATCTCATCGGCGAACTCTTTGAGTTGCGTTTCATTAAGGTTCATTAACAACCCTTTCATAACGATATTCTCTTTTCTGCCGGCTTTGTAATCAAGCAGCTGCTGATAGACAACATCGCCTTTCAATCCGATCAGTTTCGGTCCGATGATCCCTTCACCGTTCATACCATGACAAGAAGCACATTTGCTTTTGTAATCTTTGGAGACTTTAAAACCGCCGATATTACCGGCTTTCTCCCTCAGTGCTCTGAGCTTATCCTGCTCAATTACGCGATCATCTTTTGCTTTTGGGGCACTGTCTTGTGAAGTTGCCGCTGTTCTGCTTCCCATATCTTCGATGACATTACCCGCTTCGCCACCGTGAAAAGCTCTGCCCCCCATGGCTGTCATAACCATCAGACCGACAACCAGCAGTGTCAGTATCCCTACAATAATATTTTTCATTCTTCCGCCTTCCTTACTTTCTCATCTCATTGATCTTGGTATTGAAATTTTCTATCTCGTTAGCCAGTTTTTCTATTTCCGCATCGCTCATCTGTTTGACAAGTTCCGTCATCAAAACGTTGGCGTTCGGATCAGTTTTGAATTTTCTGATTTTCTCGAAGATAAATTTTGCATCTTTATTCAGCAGTGACGGTCCGATCACACCGTTGGCATAGTCATTGTGGCAGGCAGAACATTTGACAATGAACTCTTTGCTGAGTCTATCGACCAGCATACCTATCTCTACACTTTCATAAGGGCTTCGTACCCGTATATTGGCGTCGAGCGTGGTTCTTCTTTTGGTTTCTTCAGCTTTTTTTTCTGTTTTTTCTTCGGTTTGATAATCATAATAAAAAGATTTCTCTTTGTTTTTATCAACCGCTTGCGCTTTAACCTTCTCTTTGTAAGCATCTACGTTTTTAGAAACTTCAATTCCGGATGCAGTGGCGACAGCAGTACTTTCGGAAGTCTGCTCTTTCTCTTTTTTCTCTCCGCATCCGCCCAGGAGCAGTATGAGTGTTAAACTTAAAAATATAGTTTTCATGAACGTATGCCTTTTTCGTAATAATCTTCATAGGTTAGTCTTGGTTTGACAATAATGGCCGGATTGTCAACAGGACATACCTCTTCACAGACGCCGCAGCCTACACAGCCGTCATAGATTTCAGGACGTCTTCCGCCATCTTTATCAGGAACCATTGCAATAGCACTCAGCGGATTGGGAAGCGGGCAGATATCTGCACACATAGAACACTGCTTGCCTTCAAAGGCATCGACTTTATCCAAAACATCCTGTTCGAGCTGTCTAGTGTTAGGATGCGTATGCATTCTGTCGATATGTTTTTTTGGAACTGGCGTATTTGTCATCGCTATACAGGCATTTGGAAATTCCAGTACGGCGATACCCATCCTGATATCGGTCGCCTTTTCGGTGCCATGATCGAGTGCGCCGCTTGGACATGCCAAAACACATGGAACAGCTTCACAGGCATAACAGGCACGTTCACGGGCATCGATGTATGGCGTCCCTTCTCCTGCTCCTTTGAGCATACCGGCGAGGTGGATAGAGTGATAGGGACAGACCTGCTCGCATTGGCCGCATTTGATGCACAGGCCCAGAAACTTATGTTCGTCAATGGCTCCCGGAGGCCGTAGACGTGTCTCTTCCGCATTGAGATAAGGTGCACCGACTATCCCGCCGCCGAGTACCAGTCCCAAAACACCCAAGGTTGAGTACTGGATGAATTCACGTCTCTTTTTTTCTACTTTTTCTACTTTTATTTCTTCTTCTGCCATGATCAGCCCTTTTCTCGTAATCTTGGTTTTGCATCTTCGAGTAAAAATATCGGTTCGCTGAACGGTGCCAGTTTGGCCAGAAAATTCAGCAATGAAATAACCGGCGAACCGTAAAAAAACTTTACTTCCGGATTGTATAGCCAGAGTTTGTCTGCATATTGATAGACCCTATGCGGTGTATCTCCGATATTGTCACCATCTCGGTCAAATCCGGCATAACTGTCCCAGTAGTTGCCTTCAAAATCATTATCATTTGTCTTGCTTCCGCGTGAATCATTAACAATATCTTCTATATTGCCCAGCAATGTATTGCCTTTTATTACATTGTTCTCACTAAGTGAGTGAAAATGAAGGGCTTCTGCATTATAGAGAATTTTGTTGTTTTCGATAAAGTTGTTGGTATCGGGCTCAAACGGCGATCGGTCGATGTAGATCCCCTGGGCATTATAAAGAACGGTATTGTCTTTGATCGTAAAGTTGGAGACATCTTTCAGTCCGATGCCCATACCGGTTGCTCCCAATGAACTTTTAATGATATTACCTGTAGCGATCGTATCCTGAGAATACATAAAAAAGATGCCGACGGAATTGTATTGGTATCTGTTGTTGTGTACATAGTTTTTTCCGGCGTACATAAAATGAAGCGAATAGCGGCAATACTCCCCAAAATTTTCCTCGATACGATTGCCGTGGGAGTACCACACTACCATATCGCGGGATTTGATAAGCGAATTTTTTTGGACCAGGTTATCATTGCTGTACCACAGACGCAGACCATCGCCGCGAAGTCCAAGGTCATAACCTTTGGAGGTGATGGTGTTGTTGCTGATGATCGAGTTATTGACCATTTGCATGTCGATCCCGAAAAGGCAGTCTGTGATCGTACAGTTTGAGATCTCGCACTGGGAAGCATCGGCGATACTGATTGCCGCATCAAGTTTTTCGTGCCGTGCACCGCTGTTTGTAATCGTCAGGTTTTTCAGTGTTACATAAGAACTTCGGATCGTGACAACCGTACCTTCACCTTCTCCGTTGATGACAACACCATCACTTTTACCTTCGATGGTGATGGGTTTATTGATAATCAGTTTGCCTTTATAAACACCCGGGTTCAGCCGAATAATTGAGCCTGCTTCTGCATTGTCAATCGCATCCTGAAGAGGCGAAGCGCTAGAAAACGTAAAAAACAGTGCTAAAATCAGGGATATTCGTAATATCATAAAGCCTACTCGCTGCTCTCTTTAACAGCTTTTTGTTTCGCCATAATGGCTAAAAGCGAGAAGAGTGCGATCAGGAGGATCATATAAAAACCGATGGTCGGATAGGAATGCGTGACAAACTGTGCGATCTTTCCGTCGCCGAATACTGTCGGCATAAAAGGCTTGATCTTGAATGCGCCCCAGTCATGCAGGTTGTGTCCGAACCAGTAGAGCCAGTAGGAGTAGTCCGCTATAAATAGAAACGGCAGGGATACCGGTATAAGCATAAAATAGGTGAATATTTTTGCATTATACGCGATAAAATAGACAATAGCCAAAGAGAGTGCCAGAAGAGCATAAATACCTATCTCTCTCTCAAGTTTTCCGCCAACCCACATCGGATCCATTCCTACGTAGTGGTTGATGGTATTCATTTCGTGTACCTCGCCACTATAGCCGTCAAAGTGAAAAAAGACCGGGATCCCCTCCGGAAATGCTTCTTTCGGATAGTTGGGAGCTTCCAATGAGACGGCCCACAAAGGCAGTGAAGCAACCCCCAGTTCCGATGATGTCTCAATCATCTGCATCAGATCATTATGGGCAACTTCGGGTGTAGTGGTACTGATATATCTTCCCTTGCTGTAGAGGTTCCACACTTTTGCCGTAAACGGAGATATCTCATCAACCCTATCATCGTGGACTTTATTTAAAGTACCATGAAAAGCAATCATCGGAAAGGTAAATGAAAAGGTCAGGATAAGCAGCGCTATAGTTGCGAAGATCTTTGATTTTAAAAAACTTGGATGCATCGATTTTCCTTTTATAAATCTTATTTATAAAAACTTTTAACAGAGTATTATATAAATAAAACTTATAATCTATGATGTTTTCTATATTTAATGTATTGTAACTTAGCTGAAGGGGGTTTTTGTTGATTTGTGTCAATTACACAAAGGAGTAGTCCTCCTTTGTGTAGTATTGACCTAGAACAGATTGGCGTTTTCGTCAATCCATTTGAAATATTCGATAATATCGGCAATTTCTTCATCTGTCATATCCTGGTCAGGCATTTTCAGATTAAAGTAATCTATCATTGCTTTGACATAAGGATCATGGAACATGTTTTCAGGGTCTTTGATAAAATCAGCTACCCATTTTTCACCATTCTCATGACGCTGCAGAACACCCGTAAGGTCTGGACCTGAACTGACTTTACCGACAACATGGCAGCCTGAACATCCGCCTTCATCAAAGGCACGTTGTCCGCGCTCTTGAGCTACCGTCTGTTTTGTGGCCACTTCCTTGGTAAGTGTGTCTTTTGCCCGGATACCAACGTCGGCTGTTTTAACCATGTATTGCCAGATCATGTTCTCAAACAGGATCGCTTTTTCCATATCTCCGGCTTTGACCGCTTCATCAGAAAGTTTTTTCTGTGCAGGGATTTGACCGTACTGATCAAGTGCATCCACAACAAGGGCCTTAACGACCGGGTATTTCTCATAGTGGTG
>DAOWOG010000101.1 GCA_030642185.1 Helicobacteraceae bacterium
GTATGCGAACTGTTTTACTCTCCATTTCTATCGTAATTGAACCATCCGGCTTATTGTATTTTCCGGCGTTGGAGACAAGTGAAGTGATCACCTGGTGCAAGGCATTGGCGTTGACTACGACAGATGTCGGTTTGCAAACAAGATCAAATTTCAAATGAGGAAAAAGTGTTTTATGCGTGGTGACAATTTCACTGATGATATTACAAATATCACGTTTTTCAAGCTGAAAGGTCCCCTCTTCAAGGAGTATGGTCAGGTTTTCATGCAGCTGTGAAATTTCTTGAACATTTTTTTCAATCCGTTGAAGTGCTCGACTGCTATCATAATTTTTCTCTTTTTGAAGCAGTTTCATATTGAGTAAAATGGAGGTGACGGGTGTATTGAGGTCATGGATGAGATCTTTGGCAAAACTGTCGAGTTTCAGGATGGTCTCTTGCATCGGACGCAGAGCATGACGCGCCAAGATGAAACTAATGAGCGCAAATATTGCCAGTAAGAGGATCTGAAAACTGATCACTTTTAAACGCAGATCTTCAATTTTTAACTCAAAAGTATGGCTGTTTTTTTGAATATAGAGATAACTTCCGTTCCAGTCATGGGGAACATATTTACTAAAATACCCCTCTTTTACCTCCAGGTTGTCCATCGAAAAGTTTTCAATCCTGATCGTGACAATCCGATGGACGATATCAGGATCACTGTATGCTCCTCTAAGCATCTTGAACTGCCGGGCATAATCGATCAGTTCAAAATTTTCGGCTTTAAGCATCTGCTGCTCCTGTTCATGAAAATAGAGGTATCCCGCTGCGAGGATCAGCAGAGCAACACTGCCAAAATAGGTAAGAAAAAATTTCCAAAATGCTTTTTCTTCATGCTGTTTCAAGACGATATCCTATGCCCCTTACAGTCTGAATCGGCAAGCCGATTTTTCGCAGCCGATTAATCAGTACCCGAAGGGCCCCTTCGCTGGACTCTTCACCGTGGCCCAGTTCAAAAAGAAGCGTCTCTTTACTCAGCGTCTGATCGAGATGTTTGAAAAAAAGTTCACATAAGCGCAATTCGTAAGGGCTGAGTCCCACAAAATCACCCTGACGGTAAAGTTCATTTTTAGTGATCGAATAAGAAAACTCTTTTACGTTTATACTTTCGCTCTCAGAAGCAAACCGTTTTTTCAGCAGCGCATTGATCCTGACCAGCAGCTCATCAAAATCAAAGGGCTTTTTCAGATAATCGTCTGCACCCACTTCAAAGCCATGCGAAAGAGAGGCAATATCAGTGAGTGCCGTAATAAAAATAGCCGGTGTACTATCGCCCGAGTCACGAAGCAGTTTAAGCAGTTCAAAGCCATTGATAAAAGGGACATTGACATCAAAAAGCATCAGATCGAAACGATCTACAAAGGTGACGTCAAGTGCCCTCTTTCCATCAGAGACCCAGGTAACCTGAAAATCTTCATACTCCAGAAGATCAATCAATGTTTCGGCTAAGGTAATGTCATCTTCCACAAGAAGAAGTGAGGCCATATGCATACTTTCATGTGTCAAGTTATTCGGATATCATAGCATTTTATTCTATTTGATAGTTTTCACCACACTGGAAGCATAAAAACACGTGCAGATCATTTTGTTTAATTCAGACAAAACACCCCTCAAAACACCCCTGTGAGTGAATCTCCACTTTATGTATCAATGGTAAAATATCTACTTTTTAGTTTAACCTCACACAATTTGTATCTTGCTGGTTTGTTTCACTTGGGATACCCATACAAATATTTAATAGTAATAACATGGTGCTTATCTGTTCAAATGTAGGTATGCATCCCAAAGTACAACTTTTTCTGGTTCCCAAGTTTTGAGACTGTAAAAGAACTATAACTTTCTAAATTTCGGGGCTTAGACTTTAGTCTAAGAGTCCTATGAAATAGGACATCTTTAGTACGACTGAAGTCGCACCCCCTAAAAACTAGTAGTTTTCTCACTGTCTCGTGAGAGATGAGCGGAGAAAGGCATTACCGGAACCTCGAACTTGTTCGAGGCAACTATGAAGCTCTGCCCGAAACAAGTTTCGGGTTCCAAAATACTGCAAGTTCTACCATATTTATTCTCATATGGTATAGTTCTAACCGTGATTACAACTGGTTTAGTTTATGGAGCCGTAGGCGAGAGGATTAATTACCCTCTCTGCTTTTTTTCACTTAAGCTTTTTTAGCTTTAGGCACGCCCATTCGGATGTGTCCTCCTTTGACTACTTTCGATTTTTTATATTCACACACTTTTGGATTTCGCCTTGTTACCCCTCTCCCGAGACAGTATAAAAAAAATTTCTCGCATACAACCCCAAGCTGGAGCTTGGGGTTGAGTGAGCCCAAAACGGTATAATTATTTTCACTTCGATCAGACTAGTTTGACAAGCTCCTAATTTGAAAATATATTCAACAGTTGAATTCTTATGATACAATGACAAGATGAGTAAAAAAGATCGACTGGAAAAAGAGATCAGTTTTTTACAGGAAGAATTTAGAGGGTATTTTTTAATTCTTCTTGCACTATTAAGCGGTGAAGCTGGATTGCTGTATGCAGTAATTTCAGGTGAAAAACCTATATATCTTTTATATTTAGCTATCTTGGGTCTATTTTTTGTAATCTATTTATTATCAAAAGTAAAAAATATAAAAGAGAATGTATATATGAAATTGGATGAACTGGAGAAAGAATAATGCAAATAGCTGGATTGGTAATCGCTACGATCTTAGTGGTTGTAACCGTATATTATTTAAATAAAATAAGTGAACTACCCACAAAAATATAAATTATCTTTCTGATTCCCAAGTTTCACCTCGTTACCCCTCTCCCGAGACGGTACAAGAATTTTTAGTTTATCATGAGTCAAGTTTTTCAGACATCATAGCATAAGCCAAAATAATGCAGTAAAGTGCATTTCTTAGAAGCCCTTAACCTCCAAACTACTACAATGCTTCACAATTTCAGTATAGGAGTCTGTCGGATTAATGCTCAATTGGCTGCAAATTCCATCTTTTTGCCATCTTTTGCATACCTTTTCGTTAAATAGCTACGGCTATTCGCCTCAAATGTATGCAAAACCTGACTAAAAAGCTGAAATTTTCGCTTCAACCAGACTAATCCGACAGACTCCATAGGACAAAAATGATTCAGCAGGCTCACGACGCATATAATGCACAAGACTATCAAAAAGCATTTGAACTTTACACGCCGTTAGCTGAAAATGGCAATGCCGATGCGCAGAGTTCGCTTGGATATATGTATCAACAGGGACAGGGATGTGATCGTAACGATGCAAAAGCGCTCGAGTGCTATGAGAAAGCTGTCAAGCAAAAACAGCCTTATGCCCTTTTCAACCTGGGCATTCTCTATGCAAACGGCGTTGCCGGAGTATCGCATGATCAATTCAAAGCCCATGAACTTTATCTTGATGCAGCAACCCGGGAAGTGCCTCCAGCCATGTATGAAACAGCGCTGATGCTTGAACGCGGTCTGGGCTGTCTGCAGAATTACTCCGAAGCGGCATTCTGGTACGAAGAGGCAGCTAAGCGCGGTCATATGGAGTCCTTTAATAACCTTGGTGTTCTGCACAAAGAAGGCCATGGCGTTCCTCTGGATTATCAACGATCACTCATCTGCTTTTCACGTGCTGCAGAAGGAGAACTTGCCGAGGGGCAGTATAACCTCGGACTGATGTACGATCAGGGTCTCGGCGTTGAAGAAGATCATGACAAAGCACTGGATCTATGCCGTAAAGCTGCCTACAACGGGCATGAAAAAGCTAAGACTATCATCCGTTCACTCCAGGAAGACGGAAAAATCGTTTTTTAACAAAAAAATTTTACAAAAGAGGCATGATGCAATACAGTGATGAACACACACGGTTTTTAGAGTATATCAGAGCAGTCGGTACCGGCGTAAAGGGAAACCGTGATTTAACCTATGTTGAGAGCAAAGATGCTTTTGAACTCATCTTAAAACGCAGCGTACCCGATGAAAGCATCGGTGCTTTTATGATCGGCCTTCGCGTCAAAAAGGAGACTCCCGAAGAACTTCGCGGCGCCATTGATGCCATCAAAGCACTTTCCCTGTTTCCGGTAGCCGAATCCGAAAGTATTGAAATCGGCTATACCCTTGACGGCAAGAACTCCTATCCGCCCTTGATGCTTAAAAGCGCTGAACTGCTTGATAATCTGTTGGTTCATGTAGCTGGAAGTGAAAGACTGAGCCCAAAGTTCGGTTTTACCTCCAAAGATTTTTATGAAGCACTTGATTTTCCTGACAATCTCATCTATCACGATCGTGCCTATTTTGCACCGATGCTCGCTGATCTGACTACTTTGCGCAACAATCTTGGTCTTCGTACGTCATTCAACACCATCGAAAAGCTCAACTATCTTGCTTCCACGGCAGTTGTCGGAATGTTTCACGGCCCCTATTTCGAACTCTATCCGGAGCTTTACGGCAAAAACTACGAGCGTCTACTGATTATTCAGGGTAATGAGGGGAATCCGGAAGTGGTTAAAAAGTCAAAAATGATGCTGGCTGTCGGTGATAGAAAAGAGACACTGAGTGTTGATCCTGTTGATTTTGGAATTGAACCGATCCTCAACCGGGAGAGCCGTACATTGGAAGCGATGTGTGAAATGCTCAATAATCCCGATGAGAATCTTACAAAACTGATCAGGCTCAATGCCGCTATTTTAGGATTTGCAGCCGGTATTTTTGAAACGGTCGAAACCGGTTATAATTCTTTAAGCTGACCATGAAAGGGAATCACTGATGTTTACAGGACTGATCCGGGAGATGGCAACCGTTAAAAGTTTTAGCGGCGACACGCTCTCGCTCCGAGCAGAGTATAAACCGAAACTGGGCGACTCCATTGCGATCAATGGTGCCTGTTTAAGCGTTGTATCTCTTGCCCATGACGGCTTTAGTGTTGAACTCTCACCCGAGACACAAAACCTCATCGCCACCGACAATCTTAAAGCAAAGGTGCATATCGAACCGGCAATGATGATGGGAGATCGATTTGAAGGCCATATTGTTCAGGGGCATATCGATACCGTCGGTACGGTGGCACAGATCAAAAACAATGGAAACAGCTATGATATTTTTATCGATATTGATCCGAAGTTCATTGCCTATATCGTACCAAAAGGCTCTATCGCCATCGATGGTGTCAGCCTGACCGTCAACGACGTCCAAACAAACAGTTTTCGCCTTACGATCATCCCTATCACGATGAAAGAGACACTTTTCGGCAGTTACAGAAAAGGCTCAAAAGTCAACATTGAGACAGATATGTTTGCCCGCTATATCGCCCACTTTCTCAAACATCAGCAGAAAACACTTTCATGGGATGAAGTAGAACATATCAGTTCACTTTTTTAGGACAACCTCTTCCTTGACTTGCGTTTTTTGTACGTTTTGCCTTCGCCTATCCCATTCAGATAGTGTCTGTTTTCATTCATAAGTGCCATAAAGACGCTGCTTTCTACCGGTCGGCTGAATGAGTATCCCTGATAATAGTCACAATCAAGTTCACGCAAAAACTTCAGTGTACTTAGGCTTTCAACCCCTTCAGCTATAACGACTAAATTGAACAGTTTTGCCAAATCAATCGTACACCTCACAATTTCACGGTTTGCATGCATTTGAGAATTCCCGAGAAGTGTTCGATCAATTTTCAGACCATTGACCGGCAACTGTTTCAGATATTTCATTGATGTATAACCTGTACCAAAATCATCAATATGAAAAGCAATTTCCAGCTTCTGAAGTGCCCTTATCTTTTCAAC
>DAOWOG010000220.1 GCA_030642185.1 Helicobacteraceae bacterium
ATCATTCTGGGCGAAGTTCCTTCCGCCACAGAGATCGAGCATAGCATCAAATCACAACAGCGCAGCGGGGCATTGATTGATTTTCTCGTCTTTGACACAACTGCGCGCTATATCGCACACTCCTCACGTTATCATCATGCCATTGAAAAAGTTTACAGGGAAGCCGGCATTGAACTGATTGACACTATGCCTGAAAACCCAAAAAGAGATCCAATCAGCTATACCGTAAACTCGGTTATTGATATCGGAACCATCGTCATCGAACAAAATGTCAGTGATGGGGAATTTGAAGCACTTCTCTATGAACTTCATAAAGAGCATTGCGACATGATCTACCTCGATATCAATCTGCATCATATCGAGGATATTGACGCAATGATTGACATTCTCAATCAACACGGTTTTTTCTACAGCGGTCTTCTGTTTTCATTTTATCATAACGAGGACTACTTGAGACTACAGCGCAAAAACAGCAAATACGTTGAAGAAGAGCAGCTCGTCTGCTACTCTTCCAATGCAAAAGCCATGCTGGATTTCATCAAAGCGGATGAAGAGCGGATCAGAAAGTAACTTTCCCTTTTCTTCTAGCGTCCCTGCAGCGTATCATTCACAACGATTAACGAATCAATGGCAATTAGCTTCGTACCCCACTGTGACCTCACTGCCGTTGAGGCATCATTTAAAATTTCAATGTTTTCAGTTTGAAGCGTTGCCAAAAGCTTTTCAGAACCTTCAACCTGAGAGAGTATCTTACTAAACTGAGCAGCACTGAATCCATAGATCATACTCAGCGTCTGATCATCGCTCTGCTGCACCAGGGCATTCAACACTTTGTCGTTTTTAAGTGTGATCTGAAAAAAATAAAGATTATTGCGTCGGTAAACCGTCTTGATCTTCCTGGCATCAAAGATAAGCTCTATCGAGCGCTGCGTTGCAAAATTGTACATATACAACACATCTACATTCGTTGACTCAAACACTAGGAGCGATTGATCTTTAAACTGAAGAACATTCTGTTTAATGGCAATGGTGCTAAAGATCAGTTTGCTCTCTTTTAGCGACTTGCCTTTGGCTTCGATGCTTTTTTCATCATAATTTAAAACCACTTCCTGATTGTCATTGAGAACCAGTGTTGAAACGCTGCAGGCGGATAACAGCAGCAGCGTTGCAACACTCAATAAACTTTGATAGATATACTTTTTCATACATTATCCTTTAATTCTAATACTCACGTATCAGCGTTGTAAAAACATGATACAGTCCGATCACTTCCTCTTTTGTCGTCCTCTCATTGGGTGCATGAATCGTGTCGTTCTTTACCCCAAATTCAATCACATCAATGCCGTACTCAGCAATAAACCGTGCATCCGAAGTCCCGCCGGCAGTGGAATGTTTTGGTGTGATACCCGTTACGGATTGTATCGCTGCATCAAGATGTTTCACCACTTTGGTATTGACATCAGTCATAAAGGGTTTGGCAGACTGATCGAGTTCGAGCGTATAGTTCATCTCTTTAAAATAGCGATGGACGAAGTGCTCGACATCTTCTTTGTTGGTTGCCGTAGAGTTGCGGACATTGAACATCATCTTCAATTTTCCGGGAGTGACATTGGTCACCTCCATACCGGCACGGATATCGGTGATCACAAACTTGCTCGGACTAAAAAACTCATCTCCCTCATCCAGATCGATGCCTGCCATATGCGGAAGAACCTGTACCACTTTGTGAATGGGATTGGTTGACTTCTCCGGGTAGGCGGCATGTCCCTGAACACCATGTTTCTCAATGATGCCATTAATGGAACCGCGGCGGCCGACTTTGATGGCATCGCCAAAAGACTCTTCACAGGTAGGCTCGGCAACGATGACCGCATCGGGAAGCATCCCCTGCTCTTTTAAATACTCAAGTACGATGACGGTGCCGTACTTCGCCGGTCCCTCTTCATCCGATGTCAGGAGTAAGGAAAGTGTTCCGCTGAACTCTTCAGCCTCCTTGACCGCCTGTAAAAAACCGGAAACACCGCTTTTCATATCCTGGGCACCGCGTCCATAGATAAACCCGTCTTTCTCTACGGCTTGATAGGGGTCGGTGCTCCACCCTTCACCCGCAGGTACGACATCGACATGCCCGGCAAAACAGAGGTGGTCGCCTTCACCGAATTTTTTATAGATAAAGAGGTTTTTTACTCCCTCTTTGTCTATCCGAATCGCCGTAAAGTCACTTAAATAGTGCTCCACAAAATCCAGAATTTCACCATCGTCCGGTGTCTCGCTTTTAGCATTAATAAGCTGTTTAAAAAGATCTATAACTTCCAACTTCATCTAGCCTCGCGGATTTTCATAAAAGACATACGTTGAATAATCAGGCACCTCAAAATAGAGTTTCTTCTCACCATCATCCACTTTAAAGTTAAAGTTTTCATCCAGATAGCCGTAACTGTAACGATAAGCACGCTGCTGTCCGTCGCTCCTGCCCACACCCGTAGTCATCTTGTCTACTTTGATAAAACGCATGACCAGTTTTTCACCGGCATAGACATCCATAACACCGTTGGTCCCCGTCCAGTTCTGGATACTGCGGCTCATTTTATTTTGAGCTTCCTGTGTACAACCACTGAACATCAACGCAACGGCAAGTGCTGCTAAAAATAATATTTTCTTCATTTTCATCTCCTATACAAAAATTATAACGCAAGAGTATAAAGGGCACCTCTAAAGGATAGTCATACTATTTGACACAAAAATTGTTTAATCATTTCATATTCTGATTTTGTGATCTTTGAAATCGTTTTAATAGCTCTCTTTTTTGAAATTGTCCGTATATGATTTACTAAAACATCGCTTTCTCTGTCTAAACCGCTTCTTGCAGATAATCTTACTCTGTAAGGAGATACATCATCAATCAAATCAGTCGATAAAGGCAGAACGATTATCGTCTCTAACTCCTCATTGTCAATATCACTGCTAACAACGACTGCCGGTCTGACTTTACCTACTTCATGCCCTTTTTTAGGATACAGATCGACCAATACAATATCATTTTGTCTACAGTCCATCATCGATGCCGCTCTCTAAAAATTCCCAGTCTGTTGAATTTTTAATCTTTTTCAGTTTGGCGAGCTTTTCGTCTCTTTCAATTTTTTCTATCGCATCTATAATGTATTTTTTATATTTTGACGAGATAAAGTATCCTATGGATTTATGCGCTCTTTTATCGATAATTTCTCCCAACATCATCTCTTTCATCAAAGAAGGTCTGTTTTGAATATCGGTGATTCCATAACTCAACATTTTATATCCTTATGTTTTAATCATAATAGATAATATCTTATGGAAATATGAATGTCAATATCAATAATCAGCAAATAGTGAAACTTTAAACTGACTTTTTTTATATTATTGTCCCCTCTCTGGCTTTATGCTGCCGGTGTGGGTCTGTCAGGATCATACACTTCACTCGGTGAAGATTCCATAATCATCATGAACGTGCGGATATTATGACTTTTCAAGTAAAGGAATCGATGTCGGAGCAGGACCGGCACTGGGGATAAATATCAATTTCAACAGTCACTTCACCCTCTCTTTGGATGCCGACTACATTAAAATCTTCGCATCCTACAGAGAGTCCGTCAGCATTAGAACTTACCTCTTTTTCCGTTTTGACGAACTTATGCCTTTACAGTGACCAACGTGTACACATAGTGGTAGTTCTCTTATTGGCTCGACTGATCTGTTATACTGATTGAAGTTCTTTTCTAAGGAGTGCATTGATTAATGTTTGATAAGGAACTTTTTGTTCACTGGCTTTTTTCTTAAAATAGAGGA
>DAOWOG010000140.1 GCA_030642185.1 Helicobacteraceae bacterium
GGGATAATCCCAATGTCTTTGTTATCTGTACGCTTAAGCATAGTGACAACACTATCTCCCGTCGTCAAGAGGTAGGTCGAGGTATGCGTATCTCTGTTAACAAGCATGGTGATCGTATGGATGATCCTGCAACAGTACATGATATTAACGTGCTTACTGTTGTTGCCAATGAGAGCTACAAGGACTTTGTATCTGGATTACAGAAAGACATTAGTGAATCACTCTCTGCACGTCCAAGAGTAGCAGATGTCAAATACTTTACAGGCAAGGTACTTCAAACCGAAACTGGTACGGTAAAAGTAACAGAAGATATGGCTGAAGGTATAGAGTTTTACCTTATTCAAAATGGCTATGTGGATAGAAAGAAAAACATTACTGACAAGTATCATGAAGCCAAGAAAGAAGAAACACTTGCAGCACTTCCTGAAGATTTGAAACCACATGCAGAGGAGATCGTGAAACTGATTGACTCTGTCTTTAGTGATGCACAGATGATAGAAATCGCTGATGACCGTAAAGCCAAAGTCAATCCTCTCAATGAAAACTTCAAGAAACCGGAATTTCAGGCACTATGGGAAAAGATCAACCGTAAAGCCATCTACACCGTACACTTTGACAGCAATGAACTCATCGACAATTGTATCAATGCCTTAAACAAAGAGTTGCAAGTGAAAGCATTGACATACACTGTTGTTAGAGGAGAGCAGAAAGATAGTACCAGTTATGATGATATTACAAGCGGTGACGGTTTTGCAGTTCAAGAGCATGATAGTACACAAGAGTATGGTAAGACACAGAGTATCCGTTCGTCAGTAAAATATGATCTCATCGGAAAGATAGCTACGGATACAAAGCTTACTAGAAATACAGTCGGGACTATACTCAAAGGCATTCATGAGGGTACATTTAACCAGTACAAGACCAACCCTGAAGACTTCATCCAGAACGCCACCCGTTTGATCAATGAGCAAAAGGCAACAACCGTTATAGAGCATCTTGCCTATGATCCTATAAATGATCATCATAACAGTGACATCTTCACTCAAGAAAAACCGAGAGAGAGTTTTGACAAAGCCATGAAGGTAGATCGCCATATCTACGACTATGTCTTCACCGACTCTAAAATAGAAAAAGAGTTCGCAACAAAACTAGACACTGCCACAGAAGTAGTAGTCTACGCCAAACTCCCAAACAGCTTCTTCATCCCTACTCCGGTAGGGCATTACAACCCGGACTGGGCGATAGCCTTTGAGGAGAACTCAGTAAAACATGTTTACTTCATAGCTGAAACAAAAGGATCAATGTCATCAATGGATCTGCGAAAAGTTGAAGAGGTGAAAATAGAGTGTGCCCGTAAGTTTTTTGCAAAGATCACTTCGGATCAGGTGAAGTATGATGTTGTGAATAGTTATGAGAAGCTTTTGGGACTGGTGAAATAATATCTATGACACCTATGATAACCATACCAAATGAACTCACTCCAATCATCAAGGTTCTCCTTGATAACAACGTCCGTCCGATCATTGTCGGCGGGTTTGTGCGTGATGCCCTTTTACAGATACCTTCTAAAGATATTGATATCGAAATGTACGGTATTGACACCTTGGAACAACTTAAAACCCTATTAGTGCCTTTTGGAAACGTCAATGAAGTCGGTAAAAGTTTTGGTGTACTCAAACTTGCACTCAATGGACTTGACATCGATTTTTCGCTTCCGCGTACCGAAATCAAAACAGCTGCCGGCCACAAAGGCTTTGATGTCAAAACACACACTGATATTGCTTTTAAAGAAGCGTCTCTGCGGCGGGATTTTACTATCAATGCCATGGGCTTTGATATTGGGTCTCTTCGCCTGCTTGATCCTTACAATGGACAGGATGATCTTAAAAACCGGACATTGCGCTGCGTCAATCCAGAGACCTTTATAGAAGATCCTCTCAGGGTTTTGCGTGCCGTTCAGTTTGCGGCACGTTATGAGTTGACAATGGATGATCAACTCATACAGCTTTGCAAAAAGATGGTTGCACAAAAAGCGATAGACCAACTGCCTAAAGAGCGCATTTTTGAGGAGATCAAAAAGCTGCTGTTAAAAGCCGCTCATCCCTCGATAGGTTTCGAACTGATGGCAAAAATCGGCTTGCTGGACTATTTTCCCGAACTCAAAGCACTTCAGGGTGTCAAACAGGAACCCTCCTATCATCCCGAAGGCGATGTATGGATACATACCCTGCTCTGCCTCGATGCCATGGCATCACTGCGCAGCGGCAATGAGCGAGACAATCTTATCCTTATGCTCGGTATCTTATGCCATGATCTCGGCAAACCCGCTACCACCAAAATGATGGACGGACGCATACGTGCCATCGGCCATGAAACGGCGGGATTAGAGCCGACACAAACACTCTTAACACGCCTGAGTGATGAACAGCGTTTGATCGATGCGGTTTTACCGTTAGTACAGCATCATCTCAAACCCCTGCAGTTTTATAAACAAAAAGCAAAGTCTTCCGCCGTACGAAGGCTCGCTGCACAGGTCAATCTCGATAAGCTTATTTTGATCGCCAAGGCTGATTTTCTCGGACGTACAACTGATGAAGCCCAGGAAGGATTTTTTCCTGCAGGAGAGTGGCTCAAGGAAAAAGCCGATGGACTCAATGTACTGACACACGCACCCAAAGCATTACTGCAGGGTCGCGACCTCATCAAACTGGGACTAACACCATCCAAACAGTTCAAAACAATTTTACAAACGGCCTTTGAAGCACAGTTAGAAGGTATCTATCAAAACAGTGAGGAAGCACAACTATGGCTGCATAACTATCTTGAACGTTCAGACTTCGGAAAGTCATAGTCCAGAACTTTGCAGCTCCCCTGCCCTATCTCTTTCCATTTTCCTTTAAACTCAAGTAAAACATAAGCAGCCGTAGGTATAAGGAAATCCTGTGATGCAAGATACTCTATAATCTCTTCTGTTCCCGGATTATGACTGACGATCATCACATCCTCTACTGCTTCATCAAGTGAAGTCAAAACGTTCATATAACCATTATCATCTGCCATGTAAAGTTCCGATTCTTTGATGAGATCACCGGTAAAACCCATGGCATCTGCGACACTTTCAGCAGTCGTTACCGCCCGCACAGCCGTTGAGCTGATGATCATATCAAGCCCGTAACCTTTGGCTTTAAGCCGTTTTCCCATTTCAGGAGCATTAAGCTTACCGCGTTTATTTAACGGTCGCGCTTCATCGCTTAGTCCACTCTCTTTCCAGGAAGATTTTGCATGTCTTAGAAATATTATGGTTTTCATAGCCTTTTATTAACCTCTTTTACACTGAAAGCTTCAGGATCAAATGAGCTGTCTATATAGAAATCATCCAATGTCTGCCTGTCATTTTCTTTATGTGCTCTAATGATCTCATTGTATGCCCAGATACCGCCTATGTCCTCCATTGGACCACGGCCTTTGCCTTTGATGCATTTCGGATAATATTCATCTTCATCTTTTTCAAGAATTGCTTCAAGTGTGATCTCATGTTCCCAGTTATCACCAAAATCATACACATAGCTGATCTTGTCTCCAACCTTTTTCAAATCTTCGCCGACAATATATCTACTGACATCAAAACTCTCTGATTCAAAAAGATCATCTTCAAACTCCACATCCATATATGTTCTATTTTTTGCAACAAACTCATAAAGATGCGCTTCCTGCCACTCAAATAGATTTTGAATAATAAGATGAAGACTCTCATAAGTCATATCATCTTCGATCAAAACTCTTCGCCAGATTGGAGGTTTGGAATTTTTTATCAGTACCTTTAGCTGGTAAATTTTTGTTGTACTATCCTGTTTTGGCAGTGATAGACTCATGCTGCTTTTTTGCCTTAAAGCGACATACTCTTTTATATATGTATCGAGCATATTTTTACCAAAATCCATACCCATATGTCCCAATACACCATCATAGATGATCCTACCTTTATATGGCAGCAGCAGCATAACAAGTGCAGTATTTTTCTGGGAAAGGTTATATAGGCTGTCATACAGATCGTGAACATAAAAGTACCGCTCACCACGAACATCCCAGACAATGGCACCGAAAGGGGCATCCTCATAGATAAAAAAGTCTTCTCTGAAAAGTCTCTGCTTTTTCCATACTTTAAGTATGTCGATATTTGACCTGCTTACTTTTGTCTCATCCATAAACGTATCGACTATCCTGTCAAAGTTAGTCAACAAAAAATTTCTGACATCCAAATAGTAGTTATTTTTAAGGGCATACTCTGTTAACGCGTATTTCTCATCGTCATCTTTAAAATAGAGTTTTTCAAATTTCTCTCCCCTTTTCTCACTTAACATCTTGCCGGCAAAATGGATCAACCTCGACCACAAAGAGTAAAAATCGCTGATCTCTTTTTTAGAAAGCGGCAGCTCAGTTGCTATTGGCGGAGTCAGTACCTCAAGCGGATCTTTTTTTTCAACTTTTTTATTTAGACAGCACTTTTTGTATTTTTTACCGCTTCCACACGGGCATGGATCGTTTCGCCCCACATTGCCGAAACCCATTTGCATATCCGACGCTATCTCTTCTTGCAGGTTGCGAGGAACAAAAGACTTATTACTCTGTACCTTCTCCAGTTCCTCTTTTCTAAGCACATTAAGCATCGATACAAAAGAGGTTATCATTATGAAGTTGGCCCGCATAGTCTCCAAATCATCACTATCGACCTCATGCTCTTTCATCGCATTGGAGATACTCATCAAAACAACCATTTGAAACGCACTCTCTTTTGTTCCAAAGATAGTTTCCAGATAGTCTACAAATTCATTGGTATTACTTATACTTTCATTGCTTATATCATAAACTTTAATTGTCTTTGCCAAAACACGATCTATTATTTCATGGACTGTTTTATAGCTCTTCGATCTCTTTTCAGCATCGTACAGAGCTTCAAACAGCAGCTCTACCTCTTTGTCAAACAGATTGTTGTCGCTGATCTCTTCAAATGCATGTATAAACCCCACAGCACTGTTACTGAAGTCATTATAATTTTGCAAAAAACCGGAC
>DAOWOG010000002.1 GCA_030642185.1 Helicobacteraceae bacterium
CTTCTTCACTGTGTGCCCAGCCGATATATTAAACTTAACAGCTGGGACAGATTTACCATACCCAAGCCGTTTGGAACACTGGACATTTATGCATCAGAACCGTTGGCGCTTGAAGGGATGGACTTTGAAGATGCCAGGGCTCTGGTCAAAGAAAAACTGCTCGAGCACGATTTTTAAGTACAGCGATGAAAAAGACGCTTCCTGCCTATAAAACAGACTTTTTAGATTACCTGCACCATCTTCGGGGATACTCTGATCTTACCCTTAAAACCTATGACGAAGCAATCAGCGAAGCGCTGCGTTACATTGAAATCGAAGAGGAAAACGGACTGGTTATTTTAAACCTGATGCCGTTTAGAGTTGCCATCGCTTCTTTAAAAGCAAAAACAATTGCCAAAAAGCTCAGTGCCTTACGAAGTTTCGCAGAGTATTTGAAAGCAGAGGGTGAAAATGTGCTGCTTGAATCTGCCCAGAGTATCAAGGTGCCGCGTACCCTTCCCAAACCTGTTTCTGACGAGCATATCAGAGAGGCACTTGAAAATGCTACACTTTACGAACGTCTTATCGTGGTACTGTTATATACACTCGGGCTGCGTATTTCGGAACTGGCGGCACTTCGCCTGAATGACATGAACGATGAGTGGATACGCATCATCGGAAAAGGGAATAAAGTCAGGGATGTTCCGCTTCTTGACTCCGGTAAAGCGCTGATTGATGCTTATCTCAAAGCAGTGCATCCAAAAGAATTCCTATTTGAAAAAGCTGGAGAAAGATTAAGCGAAAATAGTCTAAGATATACAGTAACTAAGCTGTTCAAGAAGGTTGGGCTCAAAGTGACTCCTCATCAACTTCGTCATTCATATGCTACAGCGCTGCTTAACAATCATGCAAGAATATCTGATGTCAGTGAATTACTTGGACACGCTTCCATGTCTACGACACAGATCTATACAAAGTTGGGAAGTGCACTTAAAATGGAAAATTATATGAATGCACATCCCTTATGCAAGGATGATAATGCAACTTAAGAGGATGATGGAGCATTTTTATCTGAAGGTTTTTATCGGTATTGCATTGACGCATGCCTATACGGAAATTTCTGTTGTTCTGATGCGCGGAAAGTCAGTACATAAACAGTTAAAACGAAAGTTTGAGGGTACAGAACCAACTGAGGAGATGCTTGAGTTTATCAGGGATGCGTCTGAGCAGTCACCTCTGTTTTATACGGCACTGTTATGTGATGTTGTGGAGCAGGGTGCAATTCCGACATGTTCGAAACAGCAGGTTAAGCGCTTTTTGGATGTAAGCGATTATGAGCAGCTTTGTCATGATAACATATGGATGACCTATGTCTCCAAAGCATCTTTGTACCAACGTCTTGAGATGTTTAAAAATATCGGACTGGACTTTGTTTTTTCCCCTTTTTCGCTGCTGTCACTTTTTTACAGGGAAAAAATAGAAAAAGAGGATGCCCTGTTTATTTTGAGCGATGCTACCTCATTGGCGTTGGCAGTATTTGTAAATGGTGAATTACGGTTTGCAGCGTATGATAAAGTAGAGAGGCAGACCCGTCCTCTGCTCCCAGTTGAAGACAGTGAGATTGATGAATTGCATGCGATATTTATGGATCTTCAGGAAGATGACTTTGACGATACGAGCGTGCGTTTTAAAAGCATTGAAAAACGTCTGCAGGAGTATTATCACGATGAACGCTATGCAAGTGAATTTATCGAAAAAATCTATCTTGCCGATTCAAGAATAAGTGCAGACGGCTTGACTGAAATGCTTGAAGATCAACTGTTCGCAGCGGTAGAGCTTACGAAGATCGATTTGGCATTTGAGACAGCGAAGTTGGCGAGTATGGAGGCCGAATATGCAGTATAGTTTTATTGCACCGCGTGCCAAAAAACTTATCAGCAGTGAAGTACGTCTGGTCTTGATTATTTTTATGGTGCTGATGGCAGTGCTGTTGATGTTATATGCTTTTTTCCTTTCTCAAAACAGTCAGCTTGAAAATGAGAAAAGTGTTTTGATCCGTGAACAGCATGACCTTCACGAAAATAATAAAATTCTAATGCAGGATATTGCTATCATCGAGAAACAGGTTGATTTCAGTGAAGAGCTTTTTACCGAAAATACTCTGTTGAAGGAAAATATTAAAAACCTGTTTGATCTGATTCCGGATACGATTACACTCTCCAAGGTGATGTTGTCATCAGATGCGCTTACGATCGAAGGGACTACGAAGGATAAGACGAGTTTTAAGACGGCGCTTCAGATTCCGCTTCGCTCTATCTTTTTTCATGAAAGCGGTACTGTATTTATGCCTTTAAAAGACGGTTCATTTTATTTTGTTTCGCGCAATACGCTTAAAAAAGAGAAACAGCCATGAAAACGCGACGTCCTGTTTTTGATCTGCTTGTCATTATCTTTGTTTCGCTGATGATGATCTCCGTTTTTGCCTTTATGGTTTTAATACCTGAAGCAAAACAGTACAGATCACTCAGTGGCAATGTTAAAAAGATCGAGGCAGAAGTTTCAAAGTTACAGCTGAATTATGATCATCATTATGCACATAACACTGGTTTGCAAAAAGAGTATAATTCTGTTTTAAAGGCGGTAGACAATACGTTTGATAAAGAAGAGTTTATCGTACAGTACCGTAAGGATTTTACCGATTTACGTCTAGAAGTTGAAAAAGAGAAGCGCGAAGTCGGTTCTGCGGCAACATGGAAAATACTGGTGCATGCCCGATTTAAATCTCCAAAAAACTTCTATAGCTTTATGGAAAAGATAAATCATGCAGAATGGATCATGACGGTAAAGACACCGATCAGATTTGAGCGCGTCGGTGATGAGATTAATGCTACTTTCGGGATGAAGGTTTATACGCTTGATTAACCCTTGCGCCTCAATACCTCTCTGATTTTTTTAAATATATCCATATGATTAAACAGATAAGGTCGAATGTCCGGGCCAATATGCAGTTTACGGCACGCTTCTTTGAAGTCTTTGGTCATTACAGCAGATTCATAGGGTGCGATCAGGGTAAAGGTCGGGGTGATACTGACACTGTAACGTCTCCCGACCACCAGTTCATTCTCGCCTTTTAGCCGATTTTTATCGCCTTGGCGCATCAGGAATCCATCAGCCTTTAATCTTTTATCAATGCTTAGCAATGTGATCCGTCTGGAATCAGGTGTCTGAAAATAAAAGAGTTTATTGATCGTAGTGACATCAGGAACTTTGTTTGACACGCTAAGGCTGTCTTCTTGCAGAAAATTGAGTGTCCGGCGGATTCCCGGTGTATATTTTTGCAGCAGAGGTGCAGCAAACTGATGACGAAAGAAATTGCGCTTATAGCGCTCATCATCATTGCTGTCATCCATAAAATAATGCAGATCATTTTGTTCAAGGTAGGCCAGAAGTGCTGCTTTACTCTGTTGCAGGAGCGGTCGAATTCGTGTGTGATCACTAAAATGTTCAATCGTCTGCAAGCCGGAAAGTTCGTATAATCCGGCACCTTTGCTAAGCTGCATCAAAAACCACTCCAGCCTATCATCAAGCTGATGAGCAGTCATGAGGTTGGTATAGCCGTTTTGTTCGCAAAGTTTTGCAAAAAAGCCATACCGTACTTGCCGTGCAGCGGCTTCAAAATTACTGTGATCAAGATGGACATCATGAATGAAACAGCGCTTGTCAAAACGACGTGCCAGTTCTACTGCATATTCGGCTTCGATGTTGCTCTGCTGCCTTGTATGATAGTTGACCAGGGCAATATCAAAAGGTATATTTGCTTCAAGCAGGAGAAAAAAAAGGGCGCTTGAATCAACACCGCCGGAAAAAGCAAGAAGGTTCTTGCCTTCTTTTAGTAGGGGAAGGGTGCCAGGATCAAGCATGTCCGGTGACAGTGGCCATAAGGATATCACCTGTGATATCGGTGATCTTGGCACGGTAAATGATACCAAACTCCAGCTCTTCGTCGATCGTTTTGTCATTGACGAAGATCTCTCCGTCAATATCCGGTGCCCAGAGCAGTTTGCGAGCGGATAAAAGATACTCATGTTCGTCACTCTCTCCATCGATGATCAGCTCAATTTCCGTACCGATCTCTTTTTTGAGTGATGCAGTTGTACATGCGGCTGCAATTTCACCGAGTTTTTCGGCACGTTGGGCAATAGTATCATCATCGATCTTATCTACCATTTCATAGGCCGTTGTCCCTTCCTCATTAGAGTAACTGAAGACATTGATACGGTCAAATCCGAACTCCTCGGCAAAGTCACAGAGCTCATCGAACATCGCTTCACTCTCCTGGGGATGCCCGACAATAAAACTGGTACGGACAAAAGCGTTCGGCAGTGAGCGCATATAGTTTAAAAGTTCAATCGTTTTCTCTTTGCCGAATCCGCGTTTCATCATACGCAGCATCTCATCATTAATGTGCTGAATCGGTATATCGAAGTAGTTGTGGAAAATTTGTGATGCGGCAATGCTTTGCAGCAGTTTCAGTGTCGTGGTCGATGGGTAAAGGTATAAGATACGGGCACTGTTAACCCCTTCGATCAGTTCAATACGTTTGATGAGGTGGATAAGCCCGTCTTTGACATTCTGGTCACGCAAAAATGAGCTGGAATCCTGAGAAACAAAGCTGAAATCATAGTACCCCTTTGCGACGAGTCTTTCAACTTCCTGGGCAATGCTGTCAAGGTTGCGTGAATGCAGTTTACCTTTAAAAGAGGGTATGGCACAAAATGAACAGGTCTGATTGCAGCCCTCCGAGAGTTTGATATAGGCATGATAGGTTGAACCGGTAACAACCCGTTCCGCACCATCTATAAGATAGACTTCATCCGTAAAACGGCTCTCTTTATTTGCCAATAGCTCATCAATCTTTTCATAATCGCCGACACCGGTAAAGATATCGACTTCGCTCAGCTCTTTTGAAAGTTCGTCCTGGTAGCGTTCACTCAGGCATCCGGCCATCACCAACGTGGAATCTTCTTTGCGTGTTGCATCCAGGTCGATGATTGTATTTAACGACTCTGATTTGGCAGCATCGATAAATCCACAGGTATTGACAATGATGACATCGGCGTCTTCAGACTCATCGGTCAGTTGATACGATTGAAGCCGGCCCATCATCACTTCGGTGTCTACAAGGTTTTTGGTACAGCCGAGTGAGACGATATGGAGTTTTTTATTCATTAATTCAACCTGTTTTAGATATGCAATTATAGCCAACTCTGTGAAACAGTGATACACTTGCATTCATGAATAAAGAATTTGATGTAATGATTTTGGGGGCCGGGGCAAGTGGTATGATGGCAGCTGCATGGCTCAATGTTCACTCGAAGCTGCGTGTCGGTGTGATTGAGGGCAATGATAAACCGGCAGCCAAACTGAAAATTTCTGGTGGCGGCAAGTGTAATATAACAAATACCAGGGTTAGCACATCAAATTTTCTTGGGGATGACTCATTTGTTGAGGCGATTTTAAAACAGTTTTCCAAAGATGATCTGCTCAAATGGCTTGAAGATGAAGGTCTGCGTCCGGTTGTCCGCAAAAATCGCTACTACTTTTGTCCAGGATCATCCGATGAGATTATCACGATTTTACGTCGAAAATCAGCGCAAAGCACGTTCTTTTTTTCCAGAAAGATCATTGCTGTGGAAAAAAAGGAAGTTTTTGTCATTAGGACGGACCGGGAGACCTTTACTGCCAGTCAGGTGATTGTAGCCACCGGCGGTATCAGTTTTAAATCTCTCGGTGCAAGTGATATCGGAGTGAAAATTGCACAGCAGTTCGGGCATGAGATTAAAACTTTTCAGCCGGCGTTAGTCGGATTGACACTTCAGCCTGATCAGTTTTGGATGAAAGAACTTAGCGGTATAAGCCTGAAAGTTGAGATTACAGTCGGTGACAGGGTATTGCAGGAGGATATGCTTTTTGCCCACCGTGGCATCAGCGGACCGGCAGTACTCAGTGCCTCACTCTACTGGACGAAAGGCTCACTCAGTATAGATTTTTTGCCGGGGCAGGATATCATCAAATTATGTGCGGATCAAAAAAAGCAGCTTAGCAGTGTCATGCGGCTTTCAAAACGTTTCAGCAAATCTTTTTTGGCTGTCGTCAACTTAAAAGATAAACCGTGCAATAAATTGAGTGTTGAGGAAAAACAGCAGCTGTCACAACTGCATCACTATCGCTTTGCCCCTTCGGGTACTTTTGGTTTTACAAAAGCAGAAGTCAGTAAAGGTGGGGTTCTGACTTCAGGGTTAGATCCGAAAAGCTGTGAAAGCAGACAGATAGAAGGGCTCTATTTTGTCGGTGAAGTGGCTGATGTAACAGGAGAACTGGGGGGTTATAATTTCCAGTGGGCCTTTAGCAGCGGTGTTGCAGCTGCTGACAACATCATCAAAAAAGATCATTAATATAACAAAAAGCGATTTACAGGCTGAAATCGTTTACCTTTAAAGTTTGGTTAAAATCGATATGGGTATAATCGATGAAAATGCACACGGTTTGTGAAAACCAAAAAAGGTTAGTGATGTTACGTAAATTAGTTTTGTCAGTCTTACTGGTACTTGGAACGAGTGCAATTGCGCAAGAGAGTTATTTTCAGAATGAATACGACTACAAAGGTTTAATCGGGCTTGAACTTGGTTATATGGGTGCTGAAATACAAAAACATCACGACCCGAGTACATGTGTTGATCCGAGCTGTGATACGCGTTATACCAGTACTTCTTCCAATCCATCTCTGGGTTTAAAACTGGGAGGAGAAAGCAAACACTATCGTGCTTTTATCGATATGCGGATCTGGAATGATTCAGATTATGATACAGCAGGAACAGTTGGACTTGCACTTCAGTATTTGATCCGTCTTAACAATCATTTTAACTTCTTTCTGGGAGTGAACGGTGGTGGTATCAATACGGTAAGTGATGAGTTTGATGCTTATTTTGGCGGTGATGCCGGTATCAATTATGATATAAATGAGAATCTCGGGCTGGAGTTTGGTCTTCGCTACAGTGATGTACAGATTAATGATTCCGATAATCTCAAAGCAGACTACTTCTACCAGGGGTATTTCTCTGTTATTTTCAAATTTACAGACGGTGATTACTGATCTTTTTTTGAAAGTGCTTCCTTCTTCGCCTCTGCATAAAAATTATGATGCAGAGGTTTCCATTTTGATTGAATTTTTGTGTGATAAACACTCTGAAAAGGCTTGAAATGCGATATGTTATGATGCTTTTATTGTTTGGAGGAGCTTCTCTCTGGGCAGATTATATTAAGGTTACGACCGTTGGATGTCCCAGTATAGATATTTTAAAGCGGCTTCCTCAGGAGACAGCAAATGATTATGTCAAGGTGAATCTGTTTGCCATGACGAATGACTGTGTCATACTGACAAGAGAAGATGCCATTGAAGCCATTGATTATGATCCTGCAAATGAGAAGACACTTTACATTAAAATACTGTACAAGAAGACTGGTGCAACACTCTTTGTTTTGCGTGATGAAGTGTTGATTGAACAACCCGGCAAGAAAAACCGGTTTCGTTTTTAACTTTTAACGGTTTAAACCCTGTTGCCGTTTTTGCTGCCAGAGTTTTGAATGTCCCTCTTTGGAGATTTTATGATGTGTAGGAGCACTACGCAGGCCTTGGGTCTGGGGCTGATCTGTGTACATCTCTCCTGAAGGAGCCAGTTCACTGTTTTGGATAATGGCAAAATCGTGGTTTTTACTTTTTTTGTTATAGATCAGCACATCACCATTTTTAGTCTCTGTCCAATGAAGATATTCGTCCCCTTTTACCTGTGCCTGAAAACTTGAACCGTCATTCTGTACAAAAGTGCGCTCTCCCTGAAAAGCAGGGGCAGCAAGGAGTAGGGCAGAAAACAGTGTGCTGGCTATCAAATTTCGTAACATTTAAAGCTCCTGATTCGGATTGGTAACGGTGGCATCAATAAGCTCGCCCGGATAGGTGATATTACTGATGGCTACTCCGCTCTGTGTACCGTCGTAACGGTTGGCAGATGGTGATGTATGTGCATTGAATTCAGTTTTATGACCGTAATAGTATAAATTCTCGGCATGTCCCGGTGCATTTTTATCGCCATCCATTTCAGATTTGTCAGCCTCTTCAAGATCCACCCCTTTATGAAATGGGTCGGCATTGACACGGTTTAAGATTGTATAAGTGTCGATGATGTGCTGATCGATATGCCAAATGGCCAGGCCGCCCTGAAAGGTGCCGTTAAGTGAGGCAAGCCCTCTGTCATAGCCTGCCATGTTCCTGTTTTCAAGTAAAAAATACTCATCCGGACCAATCGGAATTTTAACAATGTTCGAATCCGGTGAGGCACTTTGAATCAGTGTTGTCTGCTGAAGATCAGCCGCTGAGACAACCTCGGGAGTAATCCAGTTGTTGTGTATTTTACTCCATGCCATCATATGGACCGGTGTATTTCCAAAAAGATCATTTGGATCTTCCTTGGCCCATAATCCTGAACCCATCAGACCGAAATAACCTATTCCTGCCGATTGACCGCTTATGTCATACAGATCGGGCAGCTTGAATGCCGCATGTCCAAGTTCATGCGCAATGATACCGATTGTTGCATCATTCTGAGAGTTACTATCGTGGTGACGTTCCCCAAAAACAGCATAATTCCCGCCAAAGGAACAGCCCATCAGACGTACATTGTCAAGCTGAGGTGTGTTGGAGGGTCTAGTACATGACTGATGTGCCCAGACCCCCGGTTCGTTGGTTAATCCGGAAAAGGCGTCTTCATTACCGGCGACAATAAACATGATCAGCAGCTCATCTGAGGTGATATATCCATCAGCATTCTGATCATAAGGGGCAAAATCAATCGAACTGTCTATCTCTGTCAATGCCTGAAAAAAATCGGAATGAATGATCGAATCACTGTCGGAGTCAGGATGGTTTTTGTCGAGTTTTACAGTCATAATACCGTCATTGACACGGCCTTCACGTTCATCTGTTCTGACAAAACTGAAATGACCGTTAGAAATCTCCTGATAATAGTGGTTGAGTTCATGCTCTTCATTGCCGAAGATTTTTTGACTCCAGGTATCAGGGGCGTTTTGAAACTGGACATCGTTATAGTTGACACGTACTACCAGCAGAGGACGAGCTTCATTGATAATACCTATAGAGGAACTTGAATTGTTGTTTACAGATGAATTGTTGAAGGAGCTTGAACTGCTGTTTACAGATGAGCTCGAAATATTGCTTGCAGACGAATTATTGGAGGAACTTGAACTGTTGTTTACAGATGAGCTCGCAGTGCTGCTTGTAGACGAACTGTTTCCATTTTCAGTACCGCTCTGGCAGCCGGAAAATAATAGTAGAATAAGTGTGATACTGAATAATCCCTGCATTTGTCACCTTGAAATTAAGAAGAATATTTTTCAAAATTCATATAGAATTTTCAATAATATTCAAATAGTTTGTTTTTATTTTACATTAAATTGGTTGTTTATTAGCAAATGGATGACAAAGAAGGCACAAAACCGTTAGTCGACGGCCAATCAGCATGGTCTGTCCTTCTTCGTATTTTGAGTATAAAATAAAAAAATGTCAAAAAAATGTAGAAGCTTTGATAGCATCTGTTATAATGCGGAAATATTTTAACGAAGAGGCCTCGTGATGCTGACATTTAGTGATCTTTTATTAAAACTCCAGCAGTTTTGGATGAATGAAGGGTGTAATATCGTTCAGCCATATGATATTCCTGCCGGTGCAGGGACCTTTCATCCGGCGACTTTTTTACGTTCACTTGATTCACAGCCGTGGTCGGTTGCCTATGTCGCTCCGAGCCGCCGTCCGACAGACGGACGCTACGGTGAAAATCCAAACCGCCTTGGAAGTTATTATCAGTTTCAGGCGTTAATCAAGCCGAGCCCTGAAAATATTCAGGAACTCTACCTGAAAAGTCTGGAGTATCTGGGACTCAATCTGCAAGAGCATGATATTCGTTTTGTTGAAGATAACTGGGAGTCACCGACACTGGGTGCCTGGGGGCTTGGCTGGGAAGTATGGCTGAATGGAATGGAAGTGACACAGTTTACCTATTTTCAGCAAGTCGGCGGAATCGCCTGTGATCCGGTAGCGGTCGAAATTACCTATGGAACAGAACGTCTGGCAATGTACCTTCAGGGTGTTGACTCGATTTTTGACATCGTCTGGAATGAAAATAAACACGGCAAAACCTACTATCGTGATATTCATAAAGAGAGTGAGATAGAGTTTTCAAAATATAACTTTGAAGTCGCAGATATCGATATGCTTTTTGCCGATTTCGAAGCAAAATCAGCAGAGTGCAAACGTGCACTTGATGCCGAACTTCCCCTGCCGGCATATGATCTTTGTATGGCTGCCTCACATACTTTTAATACGCTCGACGCGAGAAAAGCGATCTCTGTCACTGAACGGGCAAACTATATTTTAAAAATCCGTGAACTCTCAAAAGGGTGTGCGGAACTTTACAAGGCACAGGAAAGCGAACGTCTAGAGCGTATAAGGTCTTAAACCTTTGCAGACTTTAATCGGTCAACTCGATAAAATCATTTATGAAAACGACGGGTTTTTTATCGGAATTTTAAAATCCGGTGAAAAGATCAGCGGCGAATACCACGAAAGCGACGTGGCACATCTTAAAGGTGCCGCACTGACGCTCAAAGGCGAATTTGTCGAGCATAAAAAGCATGGCCGTTCCTTCTCCTTTGAACACCTTAACATTAATCAAAACGAACTTTTTTTCTTCCTCAATCGTGTCGTCAAGGGTTTTCCGAAAAAATTGACTGCAGATCTGATCGATCAGTTCGGCGAGCAGGGACTGATTGATATTCTTGATCATGATATTGAACGTCTGTTGGCGTTTAAAGGCATCAAGAAAAAACGGCTGCAAAAGATCCAGCAGCGCTGGAAACAGTTCAGATCCCTGAGAGAACTTGGAAGCTTCCTTGCCCCTTACGGAGTAACACCGGCACTGCTCAGCACAATTGCCGGTGCAATGAAAGAGGTGAACAATCCGGCAGAACGTATCAAAAACAATCCCTACATCCTTACTGCTATTAACGGTATCGGCTTTAAGCGTGCCGATGAACTGGCCTTGAAAATGGGGATATCACCACTCTCTGAAAAGCGTATCGGATCGGCGATGGATTTTGCACTCAATGACTATTGTGAACGTCAGGGCAACAGTTGTGTGGAGAAAGGCATTCTGTTTGAGCAGCTTGATCAGATGCTTGCGCTGCAAGAGGCCAGAGCACTGTATGAACAGGTTTTGCTTGAACGTGTCTCGGAGTCGTCGATATGGCCTCTTCAACATAACCGCTATGCCCCGGAGCGTCTGTATGAAGCGGAAAAAATGCTTTATGACATCTTTAAACAGCGAAGCAGACAGCGGTTCGATCCTCTCGTTGAAGATCTTGATGCATTTCTTTTAAAAAATGATTTGCAGCTTGGAGAAGAACAGCGTCAGGCAGTGGAGATGATCAATGCCGGCCACGCTCTGCTTTGTCTGGTCGGATATGCGGGTACGGGAAAAAGCACGACATCGCGAACGATTCTGGATCTGCTTGCAACACGTTATGATGCAGGAAATATCATTACCTGTGCACTCAGCGGTATTGCATCACAGCGCATAGCCGAAACGACAGGGTATGAGAGTGCGACGATTCAGAGTCTGCTGGTGAAGTATGAAGAGCGTGATGCAATGCCTTACAGTGTGGTTTTGATTGATGAAGCATCAATGATCAATTCAATGCTCTTTGCACGACTCTTTGCAAAAATTGATCGTCATGCGGTCGTTATACTTGTTGGTGACGATGCGCAGCTTCCTCCCATAGGTGCCGGCAACGTCCTGAGTGATATTTTAAGCCTTAAGCTCTCTGTCATTGTCAAGTTGACAAAAATATATCGTCAGAATGAGGATCAGGCGATTGCACTGATCGCCAATGATATCCGCCAGGGCAAGGTACCGGACTACCTTCAGAAGTATGAAGATTTCAATTTTACTGATATCAGTATCGATAATTACTATGCACTGCGTCAGTATGCTTCAAAGGCAGAGATGGAAGCGATGCGTGAGTTGAATTCCAAATCGATACTGGCCTCTTTGATTCAAACGGCTATCACCTATATTCCCCGTGCACGAGAGCATCTTCAGCAAAAAAAGGTCAGTCGTTATCTTAACGCTTTTCAGGTGATAACACCGATGAAAGGCGGTCTGTTGGGAACTGATCATTTGAACACTGCTCTGCAGGATTATTTCAATCCCAAGGCAAAAAAAATGATCAAAAGAGGTGAACGTGAATTTCGTTTAATGGATAAGGTAGTGCATATCAAAAATGAGAATATGCCTTCATTGACGCTTGAAGGTTTCAAAGAGGGTGATGAAGAACATGACCGCCGGATATTTAACGGGATGAGCGGACTGCTTTTCAGGATTGATGAAGACGAAGAGCAGTTTTATGTCATGTATCCAAATGAAGAGGTTGTAGTGCGTTATGATTATGATCAGCTCACATCACACCTGATGCTCTCCTACGCTTTAACCATTCATAAGGTTCAGGGGATGGAATACGATGTTGTTGTGATGCCGATCAGTTTTTCACATTTCATTATGCTGAACACCAAACTGCTGTATACCGCGATAACCCGTGCAAAAAGCCGCTGCTATATTATTGGAGAGGCCGGTGCATTTGAGACGGCTTGCAGGCGAATGGAGAGCACAAAACGTGACACCGTACTGCTGGAGTTGGGCAGTGGCAATATCACTCCTGAGCGCACACACCTTTAAACTGCTTGGCTACTTCAGAACAGTACTGCGCGGGGATTTGAATAAGCAGAGGTTTACTGTAAGGGTCAAGCCATGCAAGCAGTGCTTTGAGCGCATTGTACTGCATAGAGGTACAGCCCGATGTGGGTGATCCGGCGGCCTTTTCTACATGTAAAAAGATACATGATCCGCGACGTGAAAGTCCAGCCGTATTATGGTTGACAGTGATGCCGATCCGGTACAGCCTGTCATCACGCTTCATCCATTCAAAGCTATTGAGCATAACACGAGGTGAAATGTGTACGATCTGATTATAATGCACGGAGCGGCTGTCGTCAACACAGATGAGATCCAAAGAAGCCTCTTGATAAGGCATTGCTGTTGAGAGTGTTGGGGCGTAGCCAAAGGCAGTGCCGAGTGCAAAAATACCGGCAGGGGCTTTGCCGTCACCTTCAATTTTGATCGGATCATACTTGCTATGCGGTATTTCCGTGATACCGATTCCCCATCCCAGACCGTTTCTTCCCAGATTGACAGAGACAGCGGCACCGATTTTTGTATAGGTTTGATCATTTTTTATATAGCGCTGCAGTTTGGCAGCGGTGCTGTTGAAATCATCAGTAAGAACCAGAATCAGCTGTTGCGCAGCACTCAAAGAGGAGGAGACGACGATGAGGAGAATTATATGTTTTACAAATTTTTGCATATGGGCTACACTTAAGTTTATTTGAGCAATAATAGCACAATATAGAGTGTAGTACAGGATTGAATTTATGAATATAAAAATTAGAAAAGCTACAGAAATGATAGTGAGTCTTTGGCTAAGGCGATGCTTGAGAGCTCAAGGGCAGAGAAAAAAACAGGAATTTTTGATTATATTTTTGAAACCGGTGATGAGGATGAACTGATCGTCTGGCTGGAAAAGTTGAGTAAGACAGAAACAAAAAGTTATACGCATTACAGTAATTTTATCATTGCCGAGGTGGATGGTGCATTGGCGGGTGTGCTCTGCGGATATGAACCGCGCATCGCCACGCATGAAATATTTACCAAGGCACTTGTTGAATTGGGATTTGATGAAGAGTACAAAGAGCGTATTGCTGCCTATTTGCTTGTTGAACCAGAAATTGATAAAAATACATGGGTTCTTGACTTTATGGCCGTTAAAGATGAGTTTCATGAGTTTGATGTGTTAAAAGAGATGATCCGAAAGAGTTTGCTTAGCGCGCGATTAAAGGGTTATCGAAAAGCACAGACGATGATAGAGATCGGTTCGGTGGAAGCACGGCTGGTTTATGAAAAGCTCGGGTTTCATTTTATCGATGAAAAACAGAGTGAGCATTATAAAGAGCAGTTCGGACGGGCAGGATTAATGCGTCTGCAGATGGAGCTCTGATTATCGAATACGGTATCACTTCGTTAATTGCGCCATTAACTGCGATTGTTTTAGCGCTTTTAACGCGTCATGTGCTGCTCTCGCTCTCAGCGGGAGTTGTTGCCGGTGAGATTATTAATCATTTTGATCTTTTCATGACAGTGCAGTCTACCTTTGAACTTTTTTTGACCCTTTTAACAACGCCCTGGATCCTAAAAACGCTTGCCTTTGCCATTATGGTCGGTTCTGTCATGGTCTTGATCCGTGAATCCGGCGGTGTCAGCGGGTTCGTCCATACGATGCAGACACGCCTTGGCGTAGTAAAATCCAAACGCAGTGCATTGATTCTGGTCTATCTTGTAGGCATCGGTATTTTTATAGAATCTTCCATTACTTCGTTAATTGCCGGCAGTGTCGGACGGCCACTGAGTGACACCTACGGTATCAGCAGAGCTAAACTGGCCTATGTCTGCGATTCGACATCGGCTCCGGTCTGCTCGATCATACTCTTTAACGGTTGGGGCGCACTGCTGCTTGGTCTGATCGCTTCGCAGGTCAGTGCCGGATATCTTGGAGGGGAGACAATTTCATGGCTGTTAATGGCTATCCCCTATAATTTTTATGCTTTCACGGCACTTGTTGTGACTTTTATCGTGATCTGGTTCGGTATCGACATCGGTCCAATGAAACAGAGTATTCCTGTTGAAGAGGCAGACATGACAGTCCATGAGGGCAATATGTGGTTTATGATCATTCCTATTGTGGTGATGGTTGGCGGAGTTTTCTTTTTTTTATGGCTCACCGGAGATGGAAACCTGCTAAAAGGAAGCGGCTCTTCTTCCATCTTCTATGCTTTGATCGTGACGCTCTTGACAGCGTTAATTTTGTATAAGAGCAGCAGTATTATGTCTGTAAAAACATGGGCACTGCACACCTATAGGGGAGCACGATCGATGATGGGAATTGCTGCGATATTACTTTTTGCATTTGCTATCGGTTCTGTGACGCAGCAGTTGCAAACGGGTGAATACCTTGCTTCCTATGCACAATATATACTTTCGCCGATCTATATCGGTGCAGCCGTTTTTATGATTGCATCTATTATGGCATTTGCTACGGGAACAAGCTGGGGGACATTCAGTATCATGATTCCGATCGCTGTACCGCTTGCAGTGGCAATGGATGCCAATGTGGCCCTGGCTATCGGGGCTGTTATCTCAGGCGGTGTGTTTGGCGATCACTGTTCGCCTATTTCCGATACGACTATTATCTCATCGATGGCAGCGGGATGCGATCATATAGAGCATGTCAGAACACAACTGCCGTATGCTTTGATCTCCGGATTTTTGGCAATGGGATTTTTTATTTTGGC
>DAOWOG010000010.1 GCA_030642185.1 Helicobacteraceae bacterium
ATCACTCATGTTCTACCTTTGACAGAGATACTTATATTCAATTATAGCAAAAGAGTATCGATGTACTTATCAAACCTTTTTCTGCGGTTTTGGTTTTGGTGTCAGCAATACACCGATCTCCGGATCTCCAAAACGCAGGCATTAATGTCAGCTCATTGTTGATAACAGCGACACCGCTTGGATTGTCAGGTGACCACGCAAGATCAATACCTACGTAATATACAAATGATGCGTTTGAGTTCATCTTTCTTTATGGAGAAATGTTTCCAGCAGGTGTAACAGCATCCGCTCTGCCTCTTTGAGTGTTTTGCCAAAAGCAATAATGCCGTCCTGATGCCCTTTCATCACGAAAATCGGCTGCTCAAGCGGGACCTTCTTCGGGTAGAGTCCGGCGATCTCCTCTGTCATTTTCCGGGTGCCGTACGGTGCGGTCGTGCTCAGGTAGCCCTCTTGAAGCATAAAATGCCAAAGCGGCTGCGAATGGATATGGATGACAGCGCGTATGGCGGGATCAAGGTTATAAATCATAGCGTGACTCAAGGCCTCGGAACTGGGTTTGTCATGCCCGGTAGAGTGAAGGGTAAATGTCTTGAAATCATAGGCGTTTACTTTGGTATAGTGCGAACGTCCCAGCTGTGCGAGATGACCGGTCTGTGTCGCCGTAATGTAAAACGGGATTGATTCATTGTCATCTTTGAGACTGATGTTGCCATAGCCGACTCCCTCTTTGTCTACTCCGATAAGCCCAAGGGCATGCAGCCGTGAGCGAACACTCTCCAACGCTGCATACAGGTCATGGGGAATACGGGCATCAAATGTGGTATGTGTAATCGTGTACTTGATTACCCCGTCGATCATAACAGGTCTTCAAACATGGTTTCGACCGCTTCAAGTGTTGCATCACAGACTCCACGTTCAGTGATCAGCCCGGTGATGAGGTGATGCGGTGTCACGTCAAAGCCGATGTTGAGTGCATGCGAGTGTTCCGGTGTAACGCGTACACGCGCTTCTGTACCGTCATCGAGCATACCGTGCATAAAGTGGACCTCATCCTCACTGCGTTCTTCGATCTCAATTTCTTTGACACCGTCAATAATGTCAAAATCAAAGGTTGAAGCGGGCAGGGCGACATAAAACGGGACACTGTTCGCTTTAGCGGCAAGGGCTTTCAGGTACGTGCCGATCTTGTTGGCAGCATCTCCCTGACGGGTGACACGATCAGCCCCGGTAACGACGAGGTCGACCATGCCGTGCTGCATCAGGTGGCCGCCGGTGTTATCAGCGATAATGGTGTGTGCAATCCCTGCCTGCTTCAGTTCCCATGCCGTCAGGCTGGCTCCCTGATTGCGCGGGCGGGTCTCATCAACCCAGACATGGATATCGATTCCGCGTTTATGCGCTTCATAGACAGGGGCAAGCGCCGTGCCGTCATTGACTACGGCCAGCCAGCCTGCATTGCAGTGGGTCAGCAGGTTGACGGTGCGATGGCCGGTGCTTTTATAGATCTGCTCAATCAAGTCACCGCCGTATGTCCCGATAGCTTGCGTCCGTTGGCTCTCTTCATCGCTGATCACAATCGCTTCTCGGCGGGCATCGGCGACATAGTCATCAGAGTCTTTCAGGATCGCCATCATCCGGTCTACTGCCCACATCAGGTTGACGGCGGTCGGACGGCTTGCACGGATTCGCGCGGCATACGTTTTAAGTGCCTCCCATTCACCCTGGCTCTCCTGTGCTGCCAGATAAATACCAAAGGCCGCTACACAGCCGATAGTTCCGGCACCCCGTACAACCATCTCCTTGATGGCAAAGACCGTCTCTTCGGTATTATGCAGCTCCATCGTCTCATAGCGGTGCGGAAGGCTGCGCTGATCGATCACTTCGAGGGTTTCGTTTTTACACAGCCAGATGGCGCGGTAGGTGCCGTTCATTTCATCTCCTTAAGGTAGTCGGTAAGATCATGGATAGAGGTCATACTGCGGTAATTTTTGACAAGATGTATACCGATGGAAAGGGCCATCTTCTCAGCCCTTGCGCGTGACTCCGGCTCTTCGATGCCCCGGATATCTGCTACCCCGGCGATTCCCAGCTGCCGTCGACTGATCTTCGCACCGGCAAATCCGATGCTCTCCTGAAGAATGTTGTGCATAAAGGTTTTTTGGTAGGCGTTTAGCCCTTCGGCATCGATAAAGCCTTTTTCGACAAGGGCACTCTGCTCTGTCGATTTCCACAAAGCCAGAAAACGTGTCTCAAATGTCGCATACAATGCGATAACGGTCTCAAGTATCCATGCCTGATAGGCAGTATCTTTGGAACGTTCAAAATGCGATACCCAGGACATCACCAAATTGCCGATCAGCGCACCGATATCGAAACCAAACGGCCCGTAAAAGGCAAATTCGGAGTCAATGACAAAGGTCTCTTCGGTGTTGATCATGATGGAACCGGTATGCAAATCACCGTGGAGCAGGGCATCACTCTGATTCATAAAACGGTATTTGAGCGCTAACATCGCCGTTTTAAAATCGTTATCTTCTCGTAGAGCTTTGGCTTCTGTTTCGATCAGGGGATCGATCTCATTGGTTTCATGTTCCATATAGGGAGCGGTAAAGACAAAGGTCTCCGTGAGGGCACAGAGTTCGCTATTGCCGACAAACTGCCCCATCATCTGCCGTTTGGCCGTGCTTTTAAGATAGAGTGACGATGTCTTGAAAAGTGTCTGTGCCAGAAATTCGCCCATATGTGCTGCAAAGTTGGGGTAGACCACCGCGTCGATCATGCCTTCGCGCATAATGATGTGCTCTGCAAGGTAATGCATGACCACAATGCTCATGGCCTCATCAGCATACAGTACATCAGGCACATTGTCTGAGATGAGTTCGTTGTAAATCTGAAGTGAACGGATCTCATAGGTCATCCGCTCGCGTGAGAGGGGGTAGCCGTCTCCGGCAATGCGCAGGTAAGGCACCGCCTGTTTGACAATGAGCGCTTTTTCCGGTTCATCCACTGCACGGACGATGTAAACGTAATTCAGATTGCCGTCACCGATCTCGCTGGCTTTGAGGTTATTTGTGCCGAAAAAACGCTGCACAATATCAATACTGAGCAGATAGGGGACAATTGTGGTTTCATCCAGTATGTCATAAACCATGGAAACTCCTGCATAATGTAGAGACAATAATAGCACAGATGGGTATCTTGACCGATGCCGGATTTACGAAAACACGTTAATTAATGTAAAAATTTCATTTAATGCCACAAATTCAAAAAAAAACAGATATAATACCCCTGATGAAAGATGAGGTTCGAGTTCATCTTATGTGTGTAACGAGTAACTCCGCTAGACCGCAAGACTCTCCGATTTTGATTCAGCTTCGTTTGAAGCATATTTTCCTATAGAGGTATTACAATGGCAGAACTGCTAAACGGAACCGTAAAATGGTTCAATGATGAAAAAGGTTATGGATTTATCCAACAAGAAAATGGCGGCAGCGATGTATTCGTACACTTCCGTCAAGTTAATAGTACAGGTCACGGACGTGTCTCTTTGGCAGAAGGCCAGAAAGTAACATTCGAGCTCGGAGAAGGTCAAAAAGGCCCACAAGCAGAAAACGTTACACCACTCTAAGTGGTATTTACAGGCTTCGTGCCTGTACTCTTCAATCACAAACCCCCTATCTTTTACACTCGATTCATAATAATCTAAAATAGACTGACTCTTTCCCCCTAAAACATGATGTTTCTCTATCGCTATAATATTCTATAGAGGGTTTCTAGAGCTGCCCTTAAGAGAGCACACCAAAAATATCGGCCGCTATCACACCAAAATAGATGGTTCCTCCAAGCAGTATCAGTTGTCCCAACAGTGCCGTAAACCGGCCGGTGATCACACCTTTTGTCTGAGCTTCATCAAAATAGATATGTTTGACGATCCAGGCGTAGTAACCGACTGAAAGCGCAGAGTTAAGAAGTGCAATCATAATGAGCGGCCAGAGACCGGCATCCACTCCGGCATAAAAGGCAACGGCTTTGGCGATGAAACCCGCAAGCAGGGGGATGCCGGCCAGAGAGAAGAGCTGCACGGTAAAGAGCAGGGCATACAACGGATTTTTCTGGCCTAAGCCTTTAAGATCATCCAGTGTTTTAATCTCCAGCTCCTTTCGTAAGATCTCCAGAACCAAAAAGACGGCACTCTGCATAAAGATATAGGCCACCGCAATGTAGAGCAGACCGGTTGGTGCGTAGGTGCTTGCTACTGCTGCAAACGGGATCAGCATATATCCTGCATGGGCGATAGAAGAGTAGGCAAGGATACGGGCGATACTTTTTTGATAGAGTGCCAGAATATTTCCAAGCGTCATCGTGATGACAGCCAGTGCAGCAAGCAGATAGATCGGCATTTCTCCCAATTGCGCGAGAAACGGCATAAAGATCTTGAAAGTTGCCAGGGCTACAACGGTCTTAACGATCGCAGAGAGGATGGCGGCATTGGTATGGCTGACCTGTGCATAAGTGTCTGCTGCCCAGGTGTGCATCGGAAAGATCGTCAATTTGTAAAAGATCCCGATCAGGATAATAAAAAGTGCGATCATTCCGAAAGTGTCGTCAACTGAGAGGGCGGAGGCGTTAAAGTCATGCCCGCTGACGGCAAAGAGTCCAAGTCCAAAGAGGATGATACCGCTGGCCAATGCGCCGGCAAAGAACATCTTGATCGCCCCTTCGGCCTGCGTGGCATCTTTGATATTGCTCACCAGGACAAAAGAGATAATACTGACCGCTTCAAAGGTGATGACAAAGCTGAGCAGCGTAGTGCTCTCCAGCAGGGCCATGCTGGCTGCGGCAATGAAAAGAAGCTGGGTAATCGTTCCGTGATCTTCTTTGTCAAGATGTAAAATCAAAGCAGCTGAGACTATAAGGACAACCGCTTCAAAGAGCCGGACATAACTGCTCTGTTCAAAGAAAACCAGACCAACTCCGGCACCTTGCGAAAGTGCGTATCCGCTCCAGAGCAGAATGAGCAGTGCAAACAGTTTCAGCAGTGCCATATTTTTGATCAGCGGGGAGACGAGTGCGCCGCCGAAAAGTAGTGCGAAGAGACTCATTGGACACCTCCAAAGTGGGCAAAGGCCTGATTGGCCGCATCAAAGATCGGCTGGGGATAGAGACCAAAAAGAACGATCAGGCCGGCAAAGAGTACCAGGGCGCTAAACTCGATCTTGTGCATCTTGAAGTCTGCACTTGCCACAACCGGTGACATTTCGCCATAGATAACGCGGCGAAAGGTCCAGATCAGATAGCCGGCACTGATCAAAGAGGCCAGTGCTATGACGGCGATCCAGGCACCGTTGACCTTAATAGCGCTGATCAGGATGGTGATCTCACCGATAAAGCCCATTGTCCCCGGCAGTCCAAGTGCGGCCATACCGGCGAGGACAAAGATGGCAGAGACATACGGGGCACGCTGGACGATACCGCCCATATCGCCCATCTGCCAGCTGCCGGTTTTGTGATGCAGATAGCCGGCGATAAGAAAGAGCGGTGAGATGATAAATGCATGGCCGATCATCTCATAAAGTGCTGCGCTTAAGCCTTCATAGCTGACGGTGGCGATGGCGATCATCACCAGTCCCATATGGGAGATGGAGCTGTAGGCAACCATCTTTTTGATGTGGGTCTGATAGATCGCCAGAAAACCGGCAAAGAATGCGGTGATCAATCCCAGGATAAGCATATAGATCGCATACTCACGTGAGCTTTCAGGCATCAGCTCGATGACGAAACGGATCATTCCGTAAGCACCCATCTTAAGAAGCACTCCCGCCAGCAGTACGGAGATAGGGGCCGGTGCCTGAACATGCGCATCAGGCAGCCAGGTGTGAAACGGGAAGATCGGCAGTTTGACGGCAAAGCCCAAAAAGAGCAGCCACCAGACCAGTGCCGGTGTAGCGATCGCAGCTTCTTTGATCAGGGTGACATCCAGAAATCCTGTCTGGGCATAGAGCAGGTAAAAGGCCAGAAGGATAAGCATCGAGGCGACATGGGTATAGAGGAAGAACTTCACCGCCGCATAGACGCGCTGCTCCGCTCCCCAGATACCGACCAGGAAAAACATCGGCACAAGGGTCAACTCCCAGAAGATAAAGAACCAGATGAGGTTCGTACTCATAAAGACACCGAAGATAGCTCCGGAGAACATGATCAGAAGTGAAAAGTAAGCGGCCTGATTTTTCATTGTCCAGCTTGAAAGCGTTACGAGAATCAGCAGCAGTGAGCTTAGTATCAGCATCACGACACTCAGCATATCCACCTGCAGGGTCAGGACATAATTAAATGCTTCCACGTGCAGAAAACTTCCCAGTTTCAGATAGCCCTCTGCCGGCAGTGCATTGTAAAGTTCGATGGAGGCGGCAAGCATCTTTGCAAAAAGTGCGAGTGCAATGTATTTCACCACGCCCTCAAAGTTTCTAAAAAGTGCATAGACAACCACGGCAAGAAAAAGCGGTCCGAAAATCAATGTAAGATAAAACATTTTACGCTCCCTCCATTAGTATCATCAGAATCGTTAAAGCAGCAAGGCCTGCGACCATCATTCCGGCATAATCACCGATCAGGCCGGTCTGTGTCACTTTCAGGCGTTTAAACAGTGCCTGTGTCAGACCGACTGATCCGTTGACGATGGCATCGATGATATGCAGATCAATCCAGGTTGCCGCTTTAGCGACACTGGCGACGATGATGTTCTTGCTGAACCAGGTGATCATATACTCCACGTAGTAGCCGTTGAAAAGAAGCTGATGGAAAATTTTCAGAAATGGATGGTTGGAGATTTTTTCGGTCAGTTTTAATCCTTTATAGTACAAACCAAAGACGATCAGTGCGAGCAGCCCCAGCCCAATGAACAGACCGATTAAAAGGCCGTCAACGTGCGGTTGGACATAAGGTTCACCAGTGATAAATTCTGCAGCTTCGGATTGGTAAAGCCCCAGGCCGAGTGTGATCAGCGCCATGATGACCAGCGGAAGGGTGATCCAGAGAAAGGAGGGCTTTTTAACACTTTCATACAGGGCTTCATCGCGCGGTTTGCCCGTAAAGAGCAGCAGCCAGACACGGCCGATGTAAGCGATAGATAAAAGGCCTGCTATGGTGGCCAGTACGCTGACAAGGCCCTGAGTATCGGGGTTGACCATGGCTGAGGCCAGTACGGCATCTTTGGAGAAGAAACCGCTGAAAGGGGGGATGCCCGAAAGTGAAAGCCCGCCTATTGCCATGACTGCAGCGATCAGGGTGAGTTTTTTTCCCAGTCCGCCAAAACGCCAAAGGTCTTTGGTATGGTGCGCAGCAAAGATCACCGCTCCGGCGGCGAGAAAGAGCAGGGCTTTAAAGACAGCGTGGTTCATAAGATGTGTCATCCCCGCTGCAAGCGAACCGACACCCAGTCCGACAAAAGCGAGCGAGAGATGCGACATTGTGGAGTAGGCAAGCACTTTTTTGATCTCGCGCTGCACCAGTGCACTTGTCGCTCCGATAAAAGCACTCAGTGCTGCCACATTGGCAACCACAAGCAGTGCCTCGGTCGAGGCGTAGAAATCAAAGAGGCGCGCGACGATGTAGATTCCGCTGTTAACCATCGTAGCGCCGTGGATCAGCGCTGAAACGGTTGTCGGCCCTTCCATCGCATTCATCAGCCAGGGATAAAGAGGGAACTGGCCCGATTTTCCGATCGCTCCGACAAAGATAAAGAGGGCGATCACCAAGGCAACGCTATGATCGATCGATCCCTCTTTTGCCATCGTATTGATCTCCACAAGATCGAGTGTGCCGACAAAATAGAGCAGCAGACCGATCGCGGCGAAGATAAAGACATCTCCGAAACGGGTATATAAAAAGGCCTGCATCCCGGCATTGGCCGGGGCACTTTTGGTATGCCAGAAGCTGATCAGCAGATAGCTTGCCAACCCCATGAATTCCCAGCCTACAAACATACCGATCATATCTTTGGCAATCACCAGCAGGATCATCCCGCCGATAAAAAAGAGCACCTTGGCATAGTAGCGTGCCTGATCGTTATCCTCGCCCATATAGTCGTGGGCAAAGTGGATGTCAAGCAGACCAAGGCCGGTGGCGATCAGCAGCATCACGATGGAGAGACCATCGATATAGATTCCGAAAGGAAGCGCTGTTTCTCCAAAGGTGAACCAGGTGTAGTCGATGCTGATGGGTACAGTGTAATTGATCCAGAGCATCAGTGAAGCAGCAAAGAGTGCGATGCCAACTATTTCCGCTGCCCAAAATGCCATTTTTTTATTGGCTTTGCCAAGGATAAAAGCCGCCACGGCACCGATAAACGGCCAAAACAGTAAAATAGTGACACTACTCATAATCGGCCCCTTCATTAAATTGATCGGGAATGATCTTGTCTGTCAGTTTGTTGGCGACTACAAAGATCAGGACCCCTGCTGCCGCCTCGAGGGTCGCGATGACAATGATCATATAGGCAACGGCAAGGTTTTGCGTCATTCCCAGATGATGTGCACTCGATGCCAGCATTAAGATCACGGCATTGAGCAGCATCTCCAAAGAGAAGAAAATACGCAGAAAATCGCTTTTGGAGGTAACGCCGTATAGCCCGACACTAAAGAGTGCGATAGCAAAAAGCAGTTCGATCTCAAACATCATCATAGCTCCTTTTTGCAGTCAGTAACTTGGCCATTTTCATTGTTCCGTAAAGCAGACTGGAACCTACCAGGGCAAAGATGAGGGCAAAGTCTGCGTAATGTTCAGCAAATATTTTGGCCTGATCATCCGGGTCGGCAGCAATTGTCTGCTGATCCGGGAAAAGGACCAGAACCAGGTAGGCAAGCGCAACGGCAACGAGCAGTGTCGACACAATGGCCCACGGCCGTTTTTTTGCTTCAGGAAATTCGGGACCGATAACGGTGATACCAAAGAGCATCAGTACGACGATCCCGCCGGTATAGACAAAGACCTGCAGCAGTCCCAGCAGTTTTTCATCCAGGACCATATAGTAGATGCCAAGCATAAACATCATCATGGCAAAGGCGATCATTGCAGGAACTGTCTTTTTGATGGTGATCGAAGCGATAGCGAGAATCACCACGGAAAGGAGGATCAGAATACTCATTTTTGCGCTCCATCATTATTATCTTCAGCTTTTTTGGCTGCCTCTTCGGCTTTTTTGGCAGCGGCAATGGCTTCTCGTTTTGTTTTTGCCAGCTCTTTTTTCACGCGTGCGGCCTCCTCTTCTTCCAGTCGGCTGTCGATGTAGCTCTGTGGGATATCGGCATGAACCCAGAAGTCCTGCTGATTTGCATGCAGTCCCCCGGTGAGCATATCGAAACGTCCGCCGCTAAGCTTGATCGCTTTGTCCGGCGTGGTTGGGCAGACATCTTCGCAGAGACCGCAGAAGATGCAGACCGCCAGATTGACTTCCGGAACGATGTTCTGCTTTTTCAGCGGCAGATGTTGCATCGTAATAGCATGGACCGGGCAGATCTTGTTGCAGGAATCACATCCTATACAGAGTTCATAATCAACGGTATGCTGACCCCGGTAGTTGGCAGTGGGCCGCACTGCATGATGGCGTACATCCACAACGGCCTGACGCTTTTGCGTCACTGCTTTAGTGACACGAAAGACCTTTTTGACGATATCGATGAACATATCAGCCACCTCCTACAATGTAGAGTCTGGCAATAACGATCCAGACCATATTTAAAAAGCTCAGCGGCACAAGATAGCTCCACGCAAAGGCAAGCATCTGGTTGAGGCGGATACGCGGTGTACTGGCGCGAATGGCCAGCATCAGCATCGCCATGATCAGCATTTTTACAAACAGACAGAGGAAGCTGTCAAAAAAGAGTCCTCTGTATCCGCCGAAAAAGAGGGTGATAGTGGCGGCAAAGACAACAAGAAATTCGCCAAACTCCGCCAGTTTCAGCAAGAAGTAGTTGGTCCCGCTGTATTCGGTATAGAAGCCGTAGACGATCTCCTGCTCCGCATCAGGGATATTAAACGGCGGCTGCTCAAGAACCCCGAGAATAGAGATGAAAAATAAAATGGCACCGGGCAGTAAAATGAGTGTTGTGAGCCAGGTATTGGCTTCGGTGATCTCAATCAGATTCATGGTGCCGAAAAGCAGTGCCGGTGACAGTGCTGAGAGGAAAAACGAGGTCTCCATAGAGATCATCTGCGTGAGGATACGGATACCGCCCAGGAAGGAGTATTTGTTGTTGGAACCAAATCCGGTCAGAAAGAGCAAAAACGGCTCAATTCCGATCAGTACGACCAGTGCCAGCACGCCGTACGAGGTGTCGACAATGGTCAGTTCCGGTGTCCACGGGATCAGCACAACCGTCAAAATAGCAATGGTCGGTGCCAAAATGGGGATTGCACTGAAAAGATAAGGGTTGACATTGTGCGGCGTGATGCTCTCTTTACTCAGCAGTTTGGAGAGATCATAAAGTGTCTGCAGGCTTCCGGCCGGGCCGTTGTAGTGCGGTCCTATGCGTTTATGCAGGTAGGCCATAAACTTGCGGAAAAACCAGAAAACAAAGACAGTCCAGACAAGGACAAACAAGGTTCCGGGAAATACATAAATATTAAAGAGCAGTTCCATCATTTCTCCTTATCGGTCCAGATCACCCTGGCAGATGTAGAGGCTGCCGAAGATGAGCGGGATGTCCGAGAGTGTTTCGCCTTTAAGCAGGTGCTCGACCATCATGGTATGGTTGACGCTTGGCGCTTTGATCTTCAGGCGGTATGGTGTCTTGTGTGACCAGATGGATCATAAGCTCGCCGCGCGACCACTCCACCCGGCTGATCGCTTCACCGGCAGGCAGTTTCTTCGGTATTTTGACCATATGATCTTTTTGCGGATCGTATTCACCGGACTCTATCCCCCGGCGCAGATCGGCAATAGCCTGCTTTAGTATACTCATAGATTGGTCCATCTCTTTAAAAAGGACTTCAAAACGGTTCATGGCCGAGCCGTTTTCGGCAGTCATATAGTCCATGTCGATCTTATCGTAAGCTGCGTAGGGCTCATCCAGGCGTATATCGGTTTTGACACCGCTTGCACGGGCTACAATACCGCACAGTGCAAAAGATTCGACCTCTTCTGCCGTGATGATACCGGTTTTGGCAGCACGCATCTTCATGGTCGGATTCTTTAGAAAGATCGTATAGAATTCGGTTCGGGTATCTTCATATTTTTGGATAGCTTTTTCAAGGGTATCAAGCAGATTGACATCAAGCGGATAGCGGACACCGCCGGGTTCGATGGAGGCCGTTGCGATTCTTGCCCCGCTGTAATCTTCGAGTACATCAAGAAAGTATTCACGAACATCCAGTGCCCACATAAAGAGTGTCATCAGTCCCATATTGTTGAAGAAACCGCCCATGCCCATCAGGTGCGAGACAATGCGGCCTATTTCGCCCAATACAACACGCATCATGGCGGCAAACGGGGTGATCTCTTTACCGGCGATCTCTTCGACGGCCTGGGCATAACAGAGCATGGAGTTGGTGTTGTCCATAAAGCAGATACGCTCCAGAGCAACAAGAGCGCCGATAAAGTCCTTCTCCTCTACCAGATGTTCCAGTGCCCGCCAGACATATCCGATATCGGGTTTAACACTGATAATGTCTTCGCCGTCTACTTCTACTTTAAGCCGGATCGGTCCGCTGGCGGGGTGGGTCGGTCCCCAGTTCAGCATTGTGCGTGATCCTGCATGGCCGATTCGCTTTTCATTCTCCACATGCTCGTTTTCAAAACTTTCAAAGATCGTATTCATGTTTTCGATGAGATTGGCTTCATGGGCTTTCCAGTCAAACCCTTTTCGAAACGGAAATTTCCCGTAATAGTCCTGGGAGATCAGAAAGTACTCCAGTTCAGGATGGCCGGTAAATTTAACGCCAAAGACCGAATAGGCTTCACGCTCATGCCAGTTGGCGCCCGGGAACATTGGTGTCAGGGAGTCAATTTCGCATCGATCCAGTTCACGGGGGATGTCTACTTTAATCCATGCATTACGGCGTGTCAATAGATCTTCAAAGAAGTAGTTCATCTCAAACTTGTTCTCTTCGGGAAAATCGGTCGGAGAGACGGTGACAAGACTTTTTAACCCCTCATCTTTCAAGGCCTGGGCAACACCCAGCAGATCAGAGGCCTTGTTGAGTTTGGCTTTGATCCAGACTTTTTTATAATTTTCGACGTAGGCAACATCAAAGGTGCCGATCAGTTCTTTTAATTTTTCCATCTTAAAACTTCATCTGCTTCCAGAGTCCGCCCTGACTGGCGGCACTCGGCTCGCCTTTTCGGATCTTCTCTTTGATCATTTCCAGACCGGTGATGATCGCTTCTGGCTTCGGCGGACAACCGGCGACAAAGGCATCTGCCGGCAGGATCTCTGTCGCATTTTTAATGACGGCTACCGAGTCGTTGTAGGGACCGCCGTCATAAGCGCAGGCACCAATAGCCAGAACATAGCTGGGTTCAGGCATCTGGGCAAACGTGCGTAACAGTGCCGGCAGAATCTTTTTGGAGACCAGTCCGGTAATGATAAGCACATCGGCCTGACGCGGTGTCGGTGTCGGGATGTAGCCGTAGCGTTCCCAGTCATAGCGCGGACCCATGGCAGCGGCCATCTCCAAAGAGCAGCATCCGCTGCAAAAGTGCACCATCCACGGGCTTTCGCTCTTGGCATAGTCAAAAAAATCAAGAATTTTGAGCATTTCTATACTCCTTCATAGCTACCGTAACGGCAATAAATAAAATCCCGGCAAAGATCGCCGTGATTTTGAGGGCATGGGTGTTGTCACTGAAGACAAACAGGCTGAAAAAGAGTCCGGCCATATCGATGATGATAAACATGATCGCAAAGATAAAATAACTGAAGTTGGCTTTTTGCGGTACATCGCTGCTGGCAGGAAGACCGCACTCAAAGTGGTCATTTTTAATTTTGTTCGGTTTATAGGGTGCGACCATAATTCCCAGCAGGTAGATCATAAAGATACCGCTGAAGGTTCCAAGAGCATATAAAATTACTGTTTCCATCTTACGTCTCCTCTCTATCAAGTTTCTGACTGATGATATTGGCTGCCATTACAATCGGGTAAGAAGTCGGTGCGGCGGTGAGCAT
>DAOWOG010000236.1 GCA_030642185.1 Helicobacteraceae bacterium
CGCCTGGGGGGGGTGAAATCAGCATCGATGGTTTTGAAGTCACCTTTTCAAGAGGAGGGGAAGAAAAAAAAGAAGCAGCGGTCTGGGGAACATACAGAGCACTTTTCAATAAAAATATTATTGGTTTAGACAAAGGTTACAGTAAATCTTTAGAGATCAACGGTGTTGGTTACAGAGCTGCAGTTAAAGGTAAAGTACTTAACCTTCAACTTGGTTTCTCTCATGATGTTGATTTTGATATCCCTGAGGGGCTTGAAATTAAAGTGGATAAAAATATCATTACTATCAATGGTACAGACAAGCAAGTTGTGGGTCAAGCAGCTGCAGAGATTAGAGATTTCAGACCACCAGAGCCTTACAAAGGTAAAGGTGTGAAGTATACTGATGAAGTGATCATCAGAAAAGCTGGTAAAGCAGCGAGTAAGTAAGGGGCGGTAGATGTTAAAAAGTATTCAAAAAAGAAAAAACAACCTTCGCGCTCAGAGAAAAGCAAGAGTCAGAGGCAAAATCTTCGGTACGGCAGAGAAGCCAAGATTGACGGTTTATAAATCAAACAAACACTTCTATGCCCAAGTGGTAGATGATGCAAATGGCCATACGCTTGCATCGGTTGACGGAAAAAAACTTGGTCTCAAGTCTAACCGTGAAGATGTTAAAAAAGTAGCCGAAGCGTTCGGCAAAGATCTTGCTTCTAAAAATATCGATACTGTTCTTTTCGACAGAAATGGTTATCTTTATCACGGTGTTGTTGCGTCATTCGCTGATGCGCTTAGAGAAGCCGGTATTAAGTTTTAAGGAAGCATGATGGAAAATATTAACAGAGAAGATTTCGAAGAGGCGATCGTCAATATCGGCCGTGTAACGAAAGTTGTCAAAGGTGGTAGACGATTTAGATTTACCGCACTGGTAGTGATCGGTGATAAAAACGGGACTATAGGTTATGGATTCGGTAAAGCCAAAGAGGTGCCTGATGCGATCAAAAAAGCGGTCGATGATGCCTTTAAGAATCTCGTGAAGATCAATATCAAGGGGACAACAATTGCCCATGATATCGAGCAGAAGTTCAATGCAAGCAGGATCGTACTTCGACCCGCAAGCGAAGGTACCGGTGTCATCGCCGGTGGTGCTGCGAGACCTGTGATCGAGCTTGCGGGGATCAAAGATATCCTCACCAAGTCAATCGGTTCAAACAACCCAAATAACCTGGTAAGAGCGACGATCAAAGCCCTCACTAGAATCAAAGCGTAAGGAGAAGGTATGTCACTGCATAACTTACAGCCGGCTCCCGGTTCAACAAAAAACAGAAAAAGAGTAGGCCGTGGCCAGGGTTCCGGTACAGGTAAAACTGCCGGGCGTGGTAACAAGGGTCAAAAGTCCAGAACGGGCTACAAGAGAAAAAGAGGATTCGAGGGCGGCCAGCAGCCACTCTATAAGAGGCTTCCTAAAGTAGGCTTCTTCTCCAATGTTGAGAAGCCCTATGTGATCAATGTTGAGAGGATCAAAGCCGTTGCTGAACTTGACGAGATCACTCTTGAGAGTATCAAAACCGTCCATAAACTTGGTAAAACGGTTACCAGAGTCAAATTGATCGGTGCAAGCGCAAAAGGTCTTGCACCAAAAATCAAAGACGAAGCCGTTACAACAAGCGGAAAATAAGATGGGAAATGCTTTAACTCAAAAGATCCTGATAACCTTGGGATTTCTTTTTGCTTATAGAGTTTTAGCTTATATCCCAACACCGGGCGTTGACCTGGAAGTTATCAAAGAGTTCTTTGATAACAATGCCGGCAATGCTCTGGGATTAGCCAATATGTTCAGCGGAAACGCTATAGAAAGACTGAGTATTATTTCATTGGGTATTATGCCCTATATCACCGCTTCCATCGTTATGGAACTCCTCGCAGCCACATTCCCCGCACTCGGACAAATGAAAAAAGAACGTGACGGTATGCAAAAATATATGCAGATCATTCGTTACGCAACCATATTCATTACCGTCATACAGGCGATAGGTGTTTCGATTGGGCTGCAGAGTATGACAGGAAAAGGCGGCGAAAGTGCGATCATGATCGATCCGGTTATCTTTACGACGATTGCTACTTTCTCTATGTTGGCGGGAACGATGCTGCTGATGTGGATTGGAGAGCAGATCACGCAAAAAGGTATCGGCAACGGTATCTCTCTGATCATCTTTGCAGGGATTGTTTCGGGTATTCCTTCAGCGATCTCCAATACGATCAGGGCTGTCAATGCTGGGGAGATGAACTTTCTGGCAGTACTGGCGATCTTTGCCATTATGCTGGTCACCGTCTTTGTGATTATTTATATTGAATTGGGGGAGCGGAGAGTTCCGATCTCTTATTCGAGAAAAACGATCATGCAAAATCAAAACAAGAGAGTGATGAACTATATCCCTGTCAAGATAAACCTTTCAGGGGTTATTCCTCCGATCTTTGCTTCGGCGGTTTTGATGTTCCCTCTGACAATGCTGCAGGCAAGCACCAATCCGTTTATTACAAGTATTGCGGATTTGCTTGCGCCGGGCGGCGTAGTCTTTAATGTTGCTACGTTCCTGATGGTGATCTTCTTTGCATTCTTTTATGCATCGATCGCTTTCAATGCGAAAGATATCGCAGACAACCTGAAGCGACAGGGCGGTTTCATCCCCGGTGTCAGGCCCGGAGAACATACCAAAGAGTTCCTCAATGAGGTGGCGAGTCGCTTGACTACTTCAGGATCTCTCTATCTGGCGATTATCTCTACAGTGCCGTTTATTTTTATCAACGGTTTGGGTGCCAGCTTTTATTTTGGCGGAACCTCTGTATTGATCGTCGTGCAGGTCGCGCTGGATACGATGCGTAAGATCGAAGCGCAGCGAACTATGAACCAATATGATACACTAGGCAATGTGGGTCTTTAATGGCAATCCCACTTCGCAAACCGAACGAAATCGTCAAGCTTCAAAAAGCTGGCGAAATCGTCGCTAAAACACTACACTATCTTCAAAACACTATCAAGCCCGGTATGACACTCAAAGAGATCGATCAAATGGGTGATGCGTATGTTCGTGGTCTGGGTGCCGTACCATCCTTTAAGGGATTGTATGGATTTACCGGTTCTGTTTGTACTTCACTGAATGAAGTCTGCATTCATGGTGTTCCTACCGAGCAAGTGATCGAAGAGGGTGATATCCTGGGTCTTGATATCGGCACAAAACTGGATGGATATTACGGTGATGCAGCTATTACGATGGCAGTGGGAAAGATCAGCCGAGAGGATGAAGCACTGATTGCCTGCTCCAAAGGGGCGCTCTACCATGCGATAGATGCGATAAAGCCGGGATTGCGTTTTAAAGAGTTGACAAAAATATTGGAAAATTACATCACAGAGGCAGGATATGTGCCGCTGAGAGAGTATTGCGGGCATGGTATCGGTACCAAACCGCATGATGAACCCAATATTCCCAACTATTTGGAAGGCAAACCAAACCAGGGACCAAAGATCAAAAACGGAATGGTGTTTTGTCTCGAGCCGATGGTCTGCCAAAAAAGCGGCCATCCGGTTCTGCTCGAAGACAAATGGTCTGTGTTGAGTGAAGACAATCTGCGCACAAGCCACTATGAGCATC